>JAENWQ010000006.1 GCA_016649855.1 Actinomycetota bacterium
AGCCTGCGGCGCGCAAGAAGACCACCCGCAAGAAGGCGACCGCACGGCGCAAGCCTGCGGCGCGCAAGAAGACCACCCGCAAGAAGGCGACCGCACGGCGCAAGCCTGCGGCGCGCAAGAAGACGGCGAGGAAGAAGACCACCCGCCGTAAGTGATCAGGAAAGAAGAGACTCGACCGTGCGGCCCGGTTCGATAAGCAACCGGGCCGCCGTCGCGTCTGGGTTCGGGAGATAGATCTCCTCGACCAACCCCACGATCTCCGTCGCCCGCACGGCCGCTCCTCGTGCTTGGGCAGCCTGTTCAACAAGCGAGAACGCGTCGTCGATCCCCATCCGGTCCGGCCGGGTGAGGTTCATCGAGACCTGGGAGATTCCTTCGTCCATCCGGAGGCCGAGGGCCCGGATCCCCGGCGGACCTCCGGAGGCGGTCCGTATCTGCCTCGCTATCGCCCGAGCGGTGGAGACGTCGGCCACCAGCCACACGTTGAAAGCGATGAGGGGCCCGCGGGCCCCAACGCATACGACCCCCCGCGCCGGGTCGATCTCCCCCGGGCCACGGTCGGGCGGGAGGCCGCTCCGGGACCTCTCGATGAGGCCCTCGATGCCTCCCCGGCGGATGTCGGGCAGCTCCCTGGTAGCGGCTCGCTCGGCGGCGTCGCCGTAGAGGTAGACGGGAAGACCGGCGTTTCCGATCGAGTCGGCAAGGGCCCCGGCAACTCTGGTAGCGGTCTCGATCGACTCGCCGTGCGGGACCACCGGACAGACGTCCAGCGCACCAATCCTCGGATGCACCCCGCGATGATCCGAGAGGTTGATGACGCGCGCGGCTTCGAGAGCGAGCGTCGTCATCGAATCGATCAACCCTTCGGGGTCTGCCGTACAGGTCAGAACGCTTCGGTTGTGGACCGGATCCCTGTGGATGTCGAGCACCCGTCCGGCCGTCGCGCGGACCCGTTCGGCAAGGCCGTCCACGACCTCCGGGCGGGCACCTTCGGATACGTTTGGGATCGATAGGAGAGTCATCGAGGGGTTACCGTATGGGAGATGACCGACTACGGCTACACAGTCGACGTTCCCGAGGGTTATGACGAGGCGGTCATCCGCGCCCGGCTCGCGCTCCGAAGCGAGGGATTCTCGATCCTGACGGAGATGCACGTCGGAGGGATGCTCGGACCGGAGGCGGGTGACGAGCGCCAGTATCTCTTCATGGGAGCGTGGAGCGCTCCGGAGATCCAACACCTTCCCGATGGTGTTCAGGTCGCGGCGCACACGCCCTGCAACGTGGTGGTTCAAGAGACGGGTGCCACTGCGCTCGTGGCGGCGCTCGATCCGGCCGAGGCGCTCGCCGATGAGGGGATGCCCTTGAACGAAGAGATGGCCGGTCTTACCCGGCTGGCCCTCGAGCGGGCGTTCCAGAGGATCTCCGAGTCCGCATGACCCGAGTCGAGGGCGTCCGCCCGATCATCGATGCCTTCCTCTCCAGGTTGGACGAGGTGGTCGAGCTATGCGCCAGCACCATCGCTACCGCCGTCCCGTCCTATGGGCGCGGCGGCGAGCCCCTGATGGACGAGGTCAAGGATGCGGTTCGTACGAACGTTGAGGTCCTTGCGATGGTCCTCTCCGAGGAGCGCGAGGTAAGGCCCGAGGAACTGCAGTTGATCGAGAACGTCGGGGCCAGGCGTGCCGAAGCAGGGATCCCTCTCGATGACGTCCTCTCGGCCTACCGCTCGGTATCGCGCGTGTGCTGGGATGTCCTCGCCCAAGAGGCCCGCGCCTACGAAGGCGATGCGCTCGAGGCCACGATCGAGCTTGCGGAGGCGATCTTCCGTTACACGGATCAGATATCCGCAGCGGTTGCCGATGCCTACGCACGCGCTCAGCGTTCGATCGTTCGCGAGCAGGAGGGCGCGCGCCGTGAGTTCCTCGCCGATCTTCTCTATGGCACCGACGCATCGCCCGAGGACATCCTTCGTCGGGCTCACGCCTTCGGATATGACCTCTCGCTGACCTATGTGGCGATGGTGGGATTGGGCCCGGAACGAGACGGGAGGAACGAGTCGGCCGTGTCTGCCGCCGCGGCGGGAGCATCGACCGATGCCGCACCCGATGCCATCGTCCTCCAGAAGGGCGAGCACACGATCGCGTTACTGCCCTCCGACAAGGTGTCCGATCCGCTCATGGTCACGGAGAAGCTGATCGCGGAGCTGGGGTTCGGCTGGCGCTTCGGGATGGGGGGACCCGAATTGGGTCTGGAGGGGATCCGGCGCGCTTATATCGAAGCCCGGGAGGCCCTCGAGGTAGGGCTGGCGCTCGGGATGGAGGGCCCGATCTTCCGGTTCGACGACCTCCTCCTGTATCACTTCCTGAGGAGCGACCCGTCGCTGGCGGCGCGCTTCATCGAACAATCCCTCGGCCCCTTGATCGAGTACGACCAGCGCCGCAAAGGGGAGCTGGTGAAGACGATCGAGGCGTACTTCCATTCTGACGGCAGCGTGAAGCTCGCCGGCGAATCGTTGTTCGCCCATCCCCATACGGTCAGCTACCGCCTCAAGCAGGTCGAGAGGCTGACCGGGTGGTCGCTCAGAGATCCCGAGGACAAGCTGAGGCTCCAGCTCGCGCTCAGGGCCTACCGTCTCGCCGACGCTCGCCGGGAAGACCAGCAGCAGTAGTGCTTGATGCAGCACTGGCCTACCAGGCGCCTCCGCCTCCGCCTCCGCCACCACCACCCCCACCGCCGGAGAATCCGCCGCCTCCGCCACTGCTGGTCGAAGACGGGGGCGCCGCCGATTGGATCGCGTGGCTGAGGTTCGTAACCGCGAACAGCGACCCACCGGATCCGATCCCCCCATGTGGGTCGATCCAGTAAACGCTGCTCTTCTCGGCCAGGTCGGGAGGAGCGTGAAGTTGGGCGGCTTCGAGGACTCGTTCCGAGACCCCGAAGGCGATCCCGTAGCAGAGGTACTGCTCCCAGACCTCGATCGAGCCCGGGGTCGCTTCCTGCATCCCGGCGAAATCATTGAGGAACTTCTTGAAGGCGCTCCACTTCGCCGCCTGCTCGGCGCCGTCCTGCGAGCGACGCTCCCACCCCTTGCGGTTGGCGAGGAAGATCGTAAGGACGACGGCATTACCCGCAGCGGCGAGGGCAATGGCGGCCCAGGCGATGGTCGCCCACGGCACCCCACCGGGCTGATAGGCGACCCGGGCCAGAATCCCGGACCCGATCGTTACCAGCCATGTGATCGCCACCGCCCATCCGGTGGCGACGGCACCCTTGGTGATCCACCACTTCCGGGAACGAACATCGTTGCCAACCTTCTTCTTGAAGTCGGTGAACACCTTCGAGAAATGGGTTGGGTCCTTCTTGATCGCGTCCTTCATCTCGGTGAGGTGGAACCGGTCGTCGCCCCGTGACGCGAATTCGAACGCGTCGTAGATCTCCTTCTCGAACGGTTGCATCTCGTCCTTTGATCCCGGTCGCTCCCGCTCCACCTCGTTCTTCTTGATGGTGAGGACGAGGTCGCTCACGTCGTCCTTCTTCAGGCCCGCCCACGTGCTCTTCTCGGTCAAGGTCCACTCCGCGCCGATGTGCCCGCGGCGGATGAGGTCGAACAGGGTGGCGGCGAAGGCATCTCCCGTGACCGTCGTGCTGGTCGGAGCGATGAGGGCTGCCACGAGCGCAGGGGGATCGACGCCGGGGGGTTCGAAGATGTGTTCCGGAACGCCGGTGACCGTGGGTTCCTTTCCGAAGTTGCTCCAGATGAAGAATCCGGTAAGTAAGGCCGGCAGCATCGCGGCGGCCAGCGCGGCGAGCAGCAGCAGGGGAAGGTTGTCGACGATCCAATCCAGGCGGTCCTGGTCCCGTTGTCTCCGCGCCTCGTCAACCTCGACCAGTTCGGCGTAACCCTTCTCCTCGGCCAGGATCTGGTCGAGACCGTCGCCCGGAACGCTGATCGCTCCGTCCGGGCTGTTCAGGACGCTCGAGGGGAAGACCAGGCGCATCTCGACCCAGTTGCCGGGGGCGACATTCGATGCGCTGAGCGTTGCTCCGGTGCCACCCGGCTTGAGGGCGGTCGCTCCTGCTCCACCAACATCGAGGAGCCGCGCGTGGCCCCACACTCGAACCTCTCCCGGAGCAGGGGCCGGCAGCTCGGTTTGGGCGCTGAGCTGGTCCAGCGTCACGTCCCATTCCGGACCCCATACCTTCAGGTTCAGATCCGCGACATCGTCGTAGACGATGAGGAAGTTGACGAGCGTGTAGGAGACGTCGAAGGTCCGCCGCTCGTCACTGGCCCGGTAGTGCCACACGATGCGGACGCCGTCGCCGGTCGGCGTGGTCCCGAAGGTGTCGGGGGCCCCCGAGCTTCCAAGCTCGGCGGAGGCTCCGGGTGAATAAGGCCGCCCCCCTTCGGAGACGGACACCTCCTCGATCCGGTTGCCGCCGGCAAGCGGGATCTCTCGGTACCCACCTTCGAAGTCACCCGAGAAGTCGTAGGTGATGTGCTCCGTTACGCGTACCCGTCCGTTCTTCTGGACGACGACGTCGACGGATGCCTCGGGGAGCGTGAAATCCTTCGCCCACGCCGACGGCGCGACGACGAGCAGAACGATGCTCGACAGAGCGATCGTTGCAAGGGCTTTGCGCATCGGCCTGCTAACCTCCCCACGTGTCGAAACCCAACAGAGTCCTCATAATCGGCTGGGACGGCGTCGACTGGAAGATCCTCCGCCCGATGCTCGATGCAGGAGAGCTTCCCAACCTTGCCAGCCTGATGCAGCGTGGGGCATACGGTGACTGTTTGTCCACCGTTCCCTCACATTCGTGGTGCGCGTGGCCCTCGTTCATGACCGGCCTCAATCCGGCCGGTCATGGAGTATTCGACATCCTCGAGCACAAGCCGGGTGTGTCCAGGCGCCTGCCGATAACCTACCGCTCGATCAAAGCCCCCACGATCTTCGAGGACTTCACCAGGGCGGATAAGACGTCTCTGGCGCTCAATATCCCACTGACCTTTCCCACTCCGGAGATGAAGGGGAAGGTGATCGGCGGAGGCGTGCTTCCTGCGAGTCGTTCGTACACCTATCCGACCGAGTTGCAGAAGGAACTCGACGACAAAGCTCCGTTCCCGATCAACGGCATGTCGTGGACCACCTATCGCAACCGCCCCGATGCCTTCATCAAAGAGTGTGCGGAGATCACCGCCAAACGGCAGAAGACGTTCGAATACCTGCTCGACACGACCGAATGGGACTTCGGGGTTCTCGTCTACGTATCGACCGACCGTATCCAGCACTGCCTCATGGAGTACATCCACCCCGAACACCCTGCCTACGCCGAGATGAGCAAGTCCGAGACCGCCGCCAAGGTCAGAGGCGTCTACCAACAGCTCGACACAGGCCTCGCCGAGTTGTTGAAGCGCACCACCGACGACGATCTCGTGATGTTCATGTCGGACCACGGTCATCAGGCGTGTACCCGAACGTGCACGATGGACCGGATCCTCAAGCATCTCGGCTACCTGGAGTTCGGCAAGGGGTCGTTCGCGTTCGACCTGATCCGCTGGGGGCCGGGTCGCCGCATCGCCCGTCGCCTCTACGACATCTTCAAGCTCCACGGCAAGATCGCGATCCCGGCGTCACCGATCGACTGGTCCAACACGCGCGTCTACACGAGCGTCGTCTCCACCGGCGAAGGCGTATCGATCAACCTCAAGGGCCGTGAGCCGGGGGGGATCGTCGATCCTAAGGACTACGAGAAACTTCGGGACGAGGTCGCCGATGCGCTCGGTGCTTTCCGCGACCCCCAGACGGGTGATGCCCCGATCGGCAAGATCTACCGGAAGGAAGAGGTGCTCAGCGGGAAGTTCCTCGATACGGCCCCCGACCTCCTCTTGGTTCCGGCACCCTTCTACTCGTTGACCCACGCCCGCACGATGGTCGAGGCGGCCGACTGGCTGTCCGGTGATCACCGGCTCGAAGGCGTCGTGGTCGCGACCGGCCCCGGGGTGAAGCCGGGCCCGCTCGAAGAGACCGCCGAGCTGATCGACCTCGGCCCGACCGCGATGGCCGCGTTAGGGGTGGCGTCGGCCACTCCCAGAGACGGCAAGGTTCTGAGATCGCTGGTCGGGGAAGGGGTGGGGCTCACCGTCGATGAGTCGCTCGGTACCCCCGCGAGCGAAGCGGGCGACGCCGGGCTCAGCCAGGATGAAGAAGGAGAGATCGAGGATCACCTCCGCGGTCTCGGCTACGTCGAGTAGGACCAGAACGAGGAGAATAGAGATGCGCGCACGCCGTTCCTGCTTGTCCGTCCCGGGTTCCAGTCCCAAGATGCTCGCCAAAGCGCCCGGGCTTCCGGCCGACCAGGTCTTCATGGACCTCGAGGACTCCGTCGCCCCGCTCGCCAAGGAAGAAGCGCGCGGCAACATCCTCGACGCCCTGAAGAACAACGACTGGGGCGACAAGACCGTGGTCGTCCGGATCAACTCGATCGAGACGCAGTGGGCGGCCGACGACATCAAGACGATCGTTGAAGGTGCTCACGAGCACATCGACTGCCTGATGATCCCCAAAGTCCAATACCCGCACGAGGTCAAGTTCGTCGATCACATGTTGCGGATGATCGAGACGACCCTTGGGCTCGAGAAGCGCATCGGCCTCGAGATCCAAATCGAGACCGCGACCGGCCTCAAGAACATCCACCGGATCGCGCACGCGTCTGATCGCACCGAGACCCTGATCTTCGGTCCGGCCGACATGTCCGCATCGCTTGGCCTCCCAACTGTCACCGCGGGACTTCCGATGCCCGGTTACCCGGGGGACCATTTCCACTGGGTCCTGGAGACGATCCTGGTCGCCGCCCGGGATGCCGGGCTCCAGGCGATCGACGGCCCCTATCTCTTGATCAAGGACCTCGACGGGTTCCGCGAGATGGCGATGCGCGCCCGCGCCCTCGGTTACGACGGCAAGTGGGCGCTCCACCCGGGACAGATCGACGTGCTGAACGACGTGTTCACGCCGACACAGGAGGAGTACGACAAGGCGGAGGCTCTTCTCGAGGCGTACAAGGAAGCCACCGAGGTCGATCGCATGGGTGCGGTCATGTTCGGCAACGAGATGATCGACGAGGCGTCTCGCAAGATGGCGGTGCAGTTCGCCGAACGGGGGCGAGCCGCGGGCATGAAGCAGCAGAAGCGCTACGCCGACTTCAAGGCCGAGTGGAACTGATGCTTGAGCTCACCGACACCCAGAGGGAGATCGTCGGGACCGTCCGCGACTTCGTCGAGAAGACCGTCATCCCGGTTGCCGACGACATGGAACACAAGGACGAGTACCCCGAAGCGATCGTCGAGCAGATGAAAGAGATGGGCCTCTTCGGGCTCAACATCCCCGAGGAGTACGGCGGCATCGGCGAGAGCCTCACGACCTACGCGCTGTGCGTGGTTGAGCTGGCGCGCGGGTGGATGAGCCTCTCCGGCGTCCTCAACACCCACTTCATGGCCAACTACCTGATCGGGAAGTTCGGGACCGAGGAACAGAGGCAGAAGCACCTCCCGAAGATGGCGACCGGCGAGATCCGCTGTGCGCTCGCGATGAGCGAGCCCGAAGCGGGCAGCGACGTCCAGGCGATCCGCACCAAGGCGGTCAAGGACGGGGACGACTACGTCGTCAACGGTCAGAAGATGTGGCTCACGAACGGCCTACGCTCCGGGATCGTCATGACCCTCGTCAAGACCGATACCGAAACCGATCCTCCTTACAAGGGCATGAGCTTGCTCATCATCGAGAAGACCCCCGGTGAGCCGAAGCCTTCCCCGGGTCTGGACGTCGGCAAGAACATCGAGAAGATGGGCTACAAAGGGGTCGAAACGACCGAGATGACGTTCGACGACTACCGCTGTCCGCAGACGCAACTGCTCGGGACCGAAGAGGGCAAGGGCTTCGGACAGGTGCTCGACGGGATGGAGCTCGGGCGAGTGAACGTGGCCGCCCGGGCGGTCGGCGTTTCCACCCGGGCGTTCGAAGAGGCGATCAAGTACAGCCAGGAGCGCAAGGCGTTCGGCAAGCCGATCTGCCAGCACCAGGCGATCCAGATGCACCTGGCGGACATGGCTACGAAGCTCGAAGCCGCTCGTCTGCTGATGTTGCAAGCATCGACGAAGAAGGACGCCGGTGAGCGGAGCGATCTCGAGGCCGGCATGGCCAAGCTGTTCGCTTCGGAAGCCTGTCACGACATCACGCTGGCGGCGCTCCGGGTCCACGGCGGCTACGGCTACTCCAAGGAGTTCACGGTCGAACGCCTTTACCGCGACGCCCCCTTCCTCCTCATCGGTGAAGGCACCTCGGAGATCCAGAAGCAGGTCATCGCCCGGCGACTCCTGGAGAAGTACAAGATCTAGCCTGAAGGTTTTCGCGCTTTGGTACCTATCTCCCTTAGTGTGGGGAGGCGGCAATGCCAAGCGGGCGAGCGTCCAGGAGTCGAGAATGATGAACCAGCGCAGTGGTGACCGGACCATCTCAGCCGATGGCCTGCGGCCCTCCAGCCACCTGCGTCTTGCCGAGATCCTCGGATCTCATAGGGACGAGATCGGGGCCGCGTGGCTGGCAAGCGTCGGCGAGGCCGACCGGGTCCAGTCTCCCGACCTCGACCGGCATCTGAATGCCCTGATCGGGGCCCTGGTGAGGGTATTCCAGCGGGGCGACTGGTCGGATGTACAGCTCGTGATCGACGGTCTCGTCATCAGGCGAGCGTCCCGCGGTCTCGACCTCGAACACGACCTCCAACGTGCTTTGCTGGCAGGACGTCACGCGGTCAAGCCGTTCCTCGACGACGATTCGACGGACTGTGAGGAGGACCTGCTCGACGCTCTTCACGAGTGCATCTTCAGGTTCTCGGAGTCGTACCAGGGGCTCAGGCTCGCGTCCGAGAGCGATCGTCTCCACTCGAGGATCATCAATTCGCTCGTGATGACACTCGAGGCGCGCGATCCCTACGTGAAAGGTCACTCGATCTCGGTTGCTCTTCTCGCGCAGCGGACCGCGCAGGTGATGGGCTTCGTAGAGCAAGACCATGCGTACCTCGCCGGCCTTCTCCACGACATCGGCAAGGTCGGTATTCCGGACCACGTGCTGTTGAAGCCCGGTAGACCCACTGCGGAGGAGTGGGCCATCCTCAAGACCCATCCGGCGATCGGCGCCAGGATCCTCAGACCGATCCGCCTCTACCCGGAGGTCGTCGGCGCGGTCCTTCACCATCACGAGAATTGGGACGGAACGGGGTACCCGTACGGCCTTTCAGGCAGCGGCATCCCTCGACTGGCCCGCATCGTCAGGGTGGCCGACAGCTTCCATGCGATCACGTCGTCGAGGGTCTTCAGGGAGAGCCGCTCGGTCGACGAGGCGATCGCGGCGATCACCGGGAACCGTGGACGCCTCTACGACCCCGAGGTGGTCGATGCCTTCATGAAGATCGTGGAGTCTCCCAACGCGGTCGACGAGCTCAACATGGCGTCGCTGCAGATCGAGCTTGGAGACGCTTCGATCGAACGATCCGAGTGGGGCTACCTGCCGCGCTTCTAGGGGCAATCGCTCAGTCGAGGTCGCCGGCTTCGACGCGTTCGATGCGTGCGTCTCGGACCAACTTGTGGCCGATCAGGCTCTGGAGAGCTTCGGGGTCCTGGATCCCTCGAGCGACGAGCGACAGCAGATCGCGCAGCGAGATGATGCCTACGACCTTCCCGTTCGAATCGACGACCGGGAGGTGACGGAACCACCGCTCGAACATGATCTCGGCGGCATCCTTGATGTCGGTTTCTGCCGGCACCGTGACCGGGTCTGTGGTCATCACGTCGGTGAGCTTCACCGAATGGGGATCGCCGCCTTCGCCGACGAACTTCAAGAGGTCCCGTTCGGTGACGATCCCGGCGAGCCGGTCACCGTCCATCACGAGTAGCGAACCCGTCTGCTGTTGCCACATCCTGGCCGACGCGTCCGCGAGCGTGTCGTTGGGAGCATCGATCAGGGCTGCCGGCGTCATGATGTCTGAGACCTTCACGTCAATGATTCTAGACTGACCTCATGCGTTTCGGTCTCGCCCTCCCTCACTACGACACTTCCCTCGCGGGTAAGCCCGTGTCGTGGAGCGGCGTCAGGGACGTCGCTCTGCTGGCAGAGGCATCGGGGTTCTCGTCGGTGTGGGTCTCCGATCACCTGTTCCTCGACTGGAGCAAGTACGGGGGGCCCAGCGACCCTCAGGGCGCTCTCGAATGCTGGACGACGATGACCGCCCTGGCCGGAGCAACGAGCAAGGTCCGGATCGGCTCCCTGGCGCTCTGTAACGACTTCCGTAATCCTGCACTGGTGGCCAAGATGGCGGCGACCCTCGACCTGATGTCGGGGGGGCGGCTCGATCTCGGTATGGGTGGGGGGTGGTACGAACCCGAGTACAGGGCGGCGGGGATCCCGTTCGACGGCGCAGGAACGCGGATCAGGCGCCTGGGCGAGGCGGTCGAGATCGTGACGCGCCTCCTTGCCGGCGAGGAGCTCAGCTTCAAGGGTGATCACTACACGATCGAAGGCGCGATCGTCCGCCCGGGCCCACATTCCTTCCCCCGCCCCCCCCTCAACCCCCGGCCCCCGGTCTTCATCGGAGGCAAGGGCGACCTGTTGATCCGCACCGCCGCGAAGGCGGCCGACGGCTGGAACTTCTCGTGGATAGGGTCGGCCGAGGCGTACTTCGAGCGGGCTGCCTATGCCCGGCAGGCGTGCGAGAACCTGGGACGGGATCCGGCGACGCTCCACCGCAGCGTCGGGGCGTACGTGCTGGTCGGTCGAGACGAGCGAGACCTCGAGCGTCGCTACGGGCGCCTGGTGGAGCGCACGCCAAAAGGGGTTTTTAGCGCGTCCTCGGGAGTATCCTGGGAGGGATTCCGGCAACGAGGCATCGCCGGAACGGTGTCCGAGGTCGTGGGTTCGCTCGGCAAGCTCAAGGACCACGGCGTCGAAGAGGTTGTGGTGACACTGGGAGCACTTCCGTTCCAGCTGTCGGACGAAGAAGACGTCGAGTTGTTCGGGTCCGAGGTGATCCCGGCGCTCGCCTGACGACGAGGGATCCGGAGGGATCGAAAAATGGGAAGTCTGCCCGGTGGTGGTGAGCTGATCATCGTTCTGTTGGTGCTGCTGCTGTTGTTCGGTGCCTCCCGCCTGCCGAAGCTCGCCCGCTCGATGGGCCAGGCCGGCAAGGAGTTCAAGAGCGGGCTTAAAGGGCTACCAGGCCGAAGAGGTCGAGGGGCCGTGCCCGTTCTGTGAGGTGAAGGTTCCCGACGACGCCAAGTTCTGTCCCGGTTGCGGGAAGTCGGCCGACGACATCGTGGCCGAGAAAGCCAAGTCGAAGCCTTAACAGAAGCGGACGCCAAACATCACGGCTTGAGCGTCACCTTCATCGCCTCGCGCGCGGCGAACAGCCGGTAACCCTCGACCGCATCCTCGAGCGCCATCCGGTGAGTGATCGTTACAGTCGGATCGATCGCCCCGGCCCTTACCTGCTCGAGAGCATCCGTCCAGTGCGCCTGGATGTTGGCCATGCCGGAGAAGCGAAGGTCGAGCCCCCGGATCCACGCCATCCCCATCGGTAACTCGTAGCGCTCCGATCCGTAGACGCCGACGATAACCACCCGGCCCCCGTCGGCGGTCGTTCTCAACGCCGAGCGGAACGCGGCCACGTGCCCCACCGCCTCGATCGTCGCATCGGCCATCGCTCCGCCGGTCGCCTCCCTGACGGCCTCACCTGCATCGACTTCAGAAACGTCGAGAGCCTCCAGATCCATCTGGTCGCGTGCGAACGCTACCCTCGACGGATCGGCATCCAGAACGATGGCGCGCGCTCCTCGGGCCGTCGACGCGGCGGCGCACAGGAGACCGACCGGGCCCGCACCGATAACCGCGACGATGTCGTCTTCGCCGGCTTCGGCGAGGTGTGCCGCATACATGCCGGTCGCGAGGACGTCACCGCAGAAAAGAGCGTGTTCGTCGGGAACCTCTGCGAACGGCCCGGTCAGCGACCTCAGGTTCACATCGGCGAGAGGCACCCGGACCTTCTCGGCCTGGGCACCGTCGAGATCGCCGGTGAGCGTTCCGAGGCCCAGCGCCCGCCGGTTCGCGCAGTGGTTGAAACGGCCCTTCCGGCACGCGGTGCAGTCACCGCACACGATCAGGAACGACCCCAGCACCCTCGTGCCCTCGGGGTGGGCGGTCGCGCTCTCGCCCGCGGCGACCACGTGGCCGACGAACTCGTGCCCGATCACGCCGCCCTCTCGCATCCCCGGGGTCTTGCCGTCCAGGAGGTGGAGATCGGAGCCGCAGATCGCGCTCAGCGCGACCTCGACGACTGCATCGGTCCCTTCGAGGATGGCCGGCTCGGCGACGTCGTCGACGGCCACGCCGTTCCCGGTGAACACCACGGCTTTCACCGGCGGGGGGAATACGGGGACCGGGCACCCGCGTTCTGGAGGGGGAAATGTTCGTTCATCAGCCCAACCTAAGCGGTGGCACGGGCGGGGCGGGCCGGGGTAGTAAGCATTTAACAACTATTGTAAGGTAGGAACATGGCGAACTTCAGAGACCTCCTCAAGCAGGCCAAGCAAGAGATCGACGAAACGACCCCCGAAGAGGTCCAGGCGCGCCTCGGGTCCGGCGCAGACCTTCGGCTCCTCGACGTACGCGAGCTGGACGAGGTTCAGAACGGGGTCCTCCCCGGGGCGACGCATCTATCGCGCGCTCACTTCGAGAGCCGCGTCGAAGACGTCTTTCCGGACAAGGACACCGAGGTCGTCGTGTACTGCGCCTCGGGTGTGCGCAGTGTCTTCTCCGCCAAGACCCTCAAGGACCTTGGGTACGCGAAGGTGTCCTCGATGAGCGGTGGGTTCAGTCGCTGGAAGGACCTCGGCTACGACTTCAAGATCCCTCGGATACTGGATGCCAGCGAACGCGACCGTTACGCGCGCCATATCATCCTTCCTCAGGTCGGCGAGAAGGGGCAGCTGAAGCTGCTCGACTCTAAGGTCCTGGTGATCGGCGCCGGTGGGCTCGGTTCTCCCGCGCTCCTGTACCTTGCGGCCGCGGGGGTGGGCACGATCGGCGTCATCGATTCCGACGTGGTTGAAGAGAGCAACCTGCAGCGACAGGTGATCCACTCGACCGATCGGGTCGGCGTGCTGAAGGCGGAGTCCGCCAAACAGACGATCAAGGGGATCAACCCCGACGTCAACGTCGAGATCCACGCTTTCCGGCTCGACGCTTCCAACGTGACCGATCTGATCGCGCAGTACGACCTGATCCTCGACGGCACCGACAACTTCGACACGCGTTACATCGTCAATGACGCCGCGGTTCCGCTCGGCAAGACGGTGATCCACGGTTCGATCTTCCGCTTCGAAGGGATGGTTTCTACCTTCACCCCCGGAGACGGTCCCTGCTACCGCTGCCTCTACCCCGAAGCTCCGCCCCCCGAGCTCGCCCCGTCGTGCAGCGAAGCCGGCGTCCTCGGCGTACTGCCCGGGATCGTGGGCTGCCTGCAGGCGAACGAGGCCTTGAAGCTCATCATCGGATACGGAGAGCCTCTCGTCGGACGCCTCCTGACCTTCGATGCCCAGTCGACGCGCTTCGCCGAGGTGAAGGTCCGCAAGGATCCGAACTGCGTCGTTTGCGGCACGGTCCGCGAACACGCGCACGCCTGAGAGCACGGCCCTGCTCGATTAACCTCGGGGAGTGAAGGTCGTCGTCCTGTCAGATACCCACACGATGGGTGCCTCGCGTCCGCTCCCCAAGGGAGCGTGGCCGTATATCGAGACCGCCGATCACATCCTGCACGGCGGTGACGTCTGCGACCCCGCCCTACTGGACGAGCTGCAGTTGTTCGCCCCTGTCACGGTTGTGATGGGCAACTGCGACGGAACGGACGTCGCTCACTGGGGAGCACCGGGGGAAACCATCGTGGAACTGGGGGCCGTGCGAGTGGCGATGCTGCACGATTCGGGCGCGAAGGCGGGACGGAGAAGCCGTATGCGGGAGCGGTTCCCGGCCGCCCGGGTGGTCGTGTTCGGCCATTCGCACATCCCCTGGAACGAGGACGAGGACGGGCTCCTGCTCTTGAATCCGGGAAGTCCCACCTGGAAGCGCACGTCGCCGTACGAATCGATGGCGCTCCTGTGGATCGACGGAGCTGACGTCGAAGCAGAGGTCTTTCCCATCTAGTCCTGGTGCCTGGTGCTTCGGCGAGCGCATAATCACCGCAGTGGCTTTCCTAGGAACGGTCCTCGGCATCTGGGCGCATCCCGACGATGAGACATATCTGAGCGCTGGACTGATGGCGCGCGCGACATTCAACGGTTCCCGGGTCGTCGTGGCGATGGCAACCAGGGGGGAGGCCGGGTCGCCCGACCCCGAGAAGTGCCCCCCCGAGGAGATCGCCCGGATCCGCGAGAAGGAGCTCATCGCCGCTCTGGATGTGGTCGGCGTCGTCGAGCTGCTGTGGCTCGGTCATGAGGACGGGCAATGTCAATGGGCCGATTTCGAGGAGGCCGTGGGGAAGTTGACCGGCATCATCGAAGCGGTTCAACCGGACACGGTCCTGACGTTCCCCTCGGACGGGCTGACGGGTCACCTCGATCACCAGGCGGTGTCCACGTGGGCCACCGAAGCGTTCCAGCGCGCCGCGAAGATGGGGGCCAAGCTCTACTACGCCACGATGACGCCCGAGCTGCTGGCGGAGATGCCCGACGAGGTTCAGGCGGTGGTCTTCGAGCCCGGCTGGCCCAAGACGACCCCCCGCGAGTTCCTCGCCATCGATTTCGAAGTGCCCGACGATCTGATGAAGCAGAAGCAACAAGCGATCAGGTGCCATGCGTCGCAGGTGACGAAGTTCTTCGGGGCCTACGGGGAAGAGACGCTTCTGAACTTCAACCACGCGGAGATGTTCAAGCTGGCCCTCGAACAGAGGTTGTCGGTCAGCTAGAGATCGTGAAGGTCAGGAGATTGCATACGGGCCGGTGGTCCCGGTGATCCGCCATGCGTTCCCACGAGGTTCGAGCACGTAGGTCAACCACTGCCCGCAGAGCCCTCCGCACCAAAGTCGATTGGACACGTGAATCTTGGCCGCTTTTCGTTCGATCGGCCCGAGTGTGATGATGACGCCACCATTCTTGACTCCGCCCATGCCCTGTTGACCGACACGCACGTCGTCGGGGTCGAGCACGAACTCCACCGGCGGCAGATCGGTGAGGCGATCGAGGATCTCCTGTTTGAGGTCATCGGCGAAGGGCTCGGACGCCACTTGACGGAAGTTCTTCATCGGGTTCCCGGCCCCCGGCATCGCGCCATCCACGACGTAGACGTGTCCGAAGGGCGATGGTCCCCCTCCGAAGGTGTGGTCCTTGGTGAGGAGGCGCCGGATGACCGCTGCGTACACCTGGGATTCCGTTTGAAAGTCGGCCTGCGGGCTGGGGGTCTCGGTCGGTGGGGCGGCTGGTCCAGCTTGCTCAGGTTGACTCGTACATGCCCCGGCCAATAGTGCGACCGCCAGTAAGGCGATCAATCTCTCCCTCATGGCTGCTTAGACGCTCGCCGCGTCCTGTGGGTTCCCGGCGAACAGTCAGCTCGCGCCCAGCCGCTCCATCCACGCGAACGGATCCTTGATCTCGGCAAGGGACGGCAGGTTATCGGGAGCGTCCCACACCCGGTTGAGCGACACGATGCCCTCGAGCTGGACCACCGCCGCGCAGAAGGTCTCGCCGGCCGCGTGGAGCTTCCGATCGAGCGACAGGCCGAGAACGCTCACCAGCATCGTCTCGCCGTCACTGGGGGACAGGTCCCTGCGCGACATCCCTTCATCGATGATCGTCGTGTCTCCGATCACCTGCTCGGACACCTGCCCGACCGCGTGGCGCGCGTAGCCCTCGAACAGGGCGAGGAAGGCGTCGGTGCGCTCCAGGGCTTTCCGGTGCCGCTCGGTGGGAACCACGGGCAGAGCACCCTCGGGCCCGAAGCCTTCTTGCATCGCCTCCATCCCTCCCGCCTGGAGTTCGGTCATCCGGCGCTCCAGATCTGCCATATCGATCTCGAGTGACTCGACCACTTCGAGGAGGAGGCTCCGCCAGTAGCGAGTAAGCCATGGGGCGCCCGCGGACACGACCGCACGGGCGGTCTCTTGGAGGGCGATCCACCGGTAGAACGTCTCGTTGTCGAAGCCGTATTCCCCGGCGATCAGGTCGGCGTTGGCAACCACCAGGAACAGCTTCCCGTCGTCGTCGTAGGTGACCGGGAGATCGAAGCGGCCGAGCACCTCCCGGGCCAGGTGGCCGATCAGCGCGCCACCTTGCATGCCCATCAGGAGTGGCGCTATCTGTCCCATCGCCGCCTCCATGCCGCCCTGGGATCCCTCGGATCCCTCGGGGCCCGCCTCGGACATCTGACCGGTGAACCTCTCCGCGAGCGGTTCGAGGAGCCATCTCCACCCCTTGGTCGCGGCCTCGATCCACTCCGTACGGGTCATCGTGAGGGTCAGGTTCGGCTCGTCCAGGGACAGGCGCGTGTAGCCGGCCAGCAGGGTCTCCGCGGAATGCACGGTTTCGGCGAATGACCTCGAGGTCGCCGGATCGGGGGCCGGGTCGAAGCCGCTCTCCACGGCGACCGACCGCGCTATCTGACCGAGGATCTCGTAATTGACCGGACCTCCCCCGGAGGACAGCAGGCGCTGGATCTCGCGGAAGAGAGGGATGTCGCCGAACGGATCAGGACTAGTCATGCCCTCCCTCTTTCTCGGAGCCGGTACTCTCTAACACTATGACCACATCGGGAAGTAACGGGAGAACGGTTGCCGTCACCGGCGCGGCCGGGTTCATCGCCGGCCGCCTCATCCGTCATCTCTGTATGGATGACTCGGTCGAGCGCGTGCTCGGCTTCGACGTGAAGGTTCCGTCCTTCGATCACGAGAAGTTCGTCTTCGACGAGGTCGACGTGCGGAACCCGGCCCTACAGGCACGCCTGAACGGCGTGGACACCGTCGTTCACCTGGCGTTCGTCATGGATCCGATCCGCGACGAGACGGAGATGCGCGACATCAACGTCAACGGTTCGCAGAACGTGTTCCGGTGTGCCGGCGCGGCGGGGGTCGGGAAGATCATCTACACGTCGTCTGCGACGGCCTATGGAGCACACCCCGACAACGATGTTCCCCTCACCGAGACGTCACCGTTACGGGCGAACCTCGACTTCTCCTATCCCGCTCACAAGCTCGAAGTCGAATATGTCGTCAAAGAGTTCCGCGACGAATATCCGGACGTGAAGATGACCGTGTTCCGTCCGACGATCGTGTTCGGACCGCACGTCGATAACGCGTGGTCGCATCTGATCGAGCTTCCCGTGCTCCTCGGGGTACGGGGGTACCGACCGCCCTTCCAGTTCGTGCACGAGGATGACGTCGCCCGGGCGCTGGCGTTTGCGCTCGATAACGATCTCGACGGCCCCTACAACCTGGCCCCCGAAGGATGGCTTTCGTGGGACGAGGCGCGGCAGATCATCGGACGCCGGAACGTCGAGCTTGCCGAGCCCGCCGCCTTCACGCTCGCCGAGCGCCTCTGGTCGATGGGTCTCGCCGAGGCGCCCGCGGGGATGCTGCACTACGTCATGCACCCGTGGGTCGTGTCCGTCGACAAGCTGAAGGATGCAGGCTTCGTTTGCGGGCGTTCCAGTGGCGAGGTCCTCCGCGAGGTCGCCGACCGCAACCGGGACTACGTGCGCCTCGGGACCTCCCGCTTCAAGAAGGGCGACCTGGCCCGGGGGGCGGCCGCCGGAGCCGGCCTCCTCGGAGCGACGATCGGCCTGGTGGCCCTCCGCCGCCACCGCTCCCCAGCCCGCACCTGAACATCGCCCACGTCACCTGATACAGCGCTGGTCGGATGCCCGCGGGGCGGCGCTCTGCTAACCTCCTCGCCGCAGGCTTCGAGCCCCCGAGATGGGGGTAACTCACCGGAGCGCCCCCGAAACGGGCGTCGCCTGCCAGGGCCGGCACGCCGGTCCGACCGCCTAGACAGACCGATCGATCGAGGAGATCCACGTGGCTTATCTGATCTTGTTGATGCTCCTGGGTGCCGGTGGCATCACGCGCCTGATGATCGCGCAGCGTCGTCGTCAATCCGAGCTCCAGACCGTCGAGGGGTTCCGTATGAGCCTCGAGGCCATCTCGCAGCCGGCCCACGTCGAGAGGTCGCCGGCGATGAACCGGTTCGACCAGAGACGAGCCCGAGCGACGGGAACCACGGCCGCCTCGCATGAGCTCGATCCCGAGCGCCGGGCCGCGGCGAGGCGCCGCATCGAAGAGCGGCGCGCCGCGCGCCGCAGCTCGCTCGGATAGAGCAACCGATCGTGGCGAGAGACCTCGCGATCGACCTCGGAACCGCCAACACCCTCGTTTACCAACGCCAGCACGGCATCCTTTTCGCGGAACCGTCCGTCATCGCGCTCAATCGTGAGACCGGCGCGGTTCTGGCGATGGGCGAGGAGGCGTGGCGGATGATCGGTCGCACTCCCGGCTACATCGTCGCGGTGCGTCCACTTCGGAACGGCGCGATCACCGACTTCGACGTAACCGAACGGATGATCCGCCTGATCCTCCAGAAGGCCGGGGTCAGCCGGTTCGCGCGCCCGAAGGTCCTCGTCTGCGTCACGAGCGCGCTCACCGAGGTTGAGCGGCGGGCGGTTGAGGAAGCAACCATCTCGGCGGGAGCGCGTTCCTGTTACCTGATCGAGGAGCCGATCGCAGCGGCGATCGGCGCGAACCTGCCGATCCACGAGCCCCAGGGATCTCTGGTCGTCGATGTCGGCGGCGGCACGAGTGAGGTGGCGCTGATCTCGATGGGTGGGATCGTCACCAACTCTGCGGTCCGGGTCGGCGGCTTCGACTTCGACGCCGCGATCATGAACTACGTACGCAAGGAGTACGCGATCGCGATCGGTGAACGAACGGCCGAGAAGATCAAGATGTCGATCGCATCGGCGTTCCCTCTTGCAGAGGAGAAGCGCGCCGAGCTTCGTGGCCGTGACCTCGCTTCGGGTATGCCGAAGACGATCGACATCACGTCCGAGGAGATCCGCGAGGCGATATCGGATCAGGTGAAAGCGGTCCTTGCGGCGGTGATCGATTGCATCGGTGCTTCGCCGCCCGACCTCGTGCAGGATGTCCTCACCAACGGGATCACGCTCACCGGAGGCGGGAGCATGCTGAAAGGGTTCGACATGCTGCTGAGCCAGGAGGCCGAGGTCCCCGTCCACATCACCGATCAGCCTCTCGAGGCCGTCGTGATGGGTGCGGGCAAATGCCTCGAGTCGTTCCAAGCCCTCCGCTCGATCTTTCTCGACAACTAACCGAAAGGTAGGCCGTGACCTCGTCTGTAGCCGCGGCCAGGGCCTAGAGTTACGCCCCTCATGGTTGACGAGCAGGAGTCCCTCGCCCCACCTCCAGAGCCTGCGAAGAGGTCCTCGTTCTGGCGCTGGATACTCACCGGCTGCGTGGTCGCCGGGCTCGGGGCGGCCGCCTTCCTCGTGCCGCTGCCGATGTACTACGCCGAAGGGCCCGGGCCGGTTAGGGAAGTGGGCCGGCTCGTCAAGGTGTCCGGGGCCGAGACCTACTCCTCAGAAGGCGCGCTCTACCTCACGACTGTGTCGATCGACGATCAGGTCACGTTCGCCGAGTTCGTCCAGAGCATCTTCGATCCCAGTTTGGAACTGATCTCGAAGGAGCAGTTCACGGGCGGCAGACCTTACGCGGAGATCCTCGAGCAGGCTCGCGAGGACATGGCGATGTCCAAACAGCATGCACAAGAGGTTGCGCTTACGGCTCTGGGGTTGGGTCATCCGGAAGGCGATGGAGCGCGCGTGGCTCAAACGGTCGAGGGGACCCCTGCCTCCGGCGTCCTGTTGGAAGGTGACGTCATCGTCGAGGTCGACGGCCGACCCGTTGGAACGACCTGCGATGTCGGCCGCCTGATCGACCTCCATGACCCGGGTGACGAGATCGAGGTGACGGTTAGGCGTGACGGTGAGCGAGTCGTGCTCACCGTCGGAACGATCAGCAATCCCGACAATCAGAATCAACCGCTGATCGGGATATTGATGAGCGACATCAACTACCGGTTCGTGAGCGACGTGACGGTCGACATCGATACCGACCGGATCGGAGGGCCGTCCGCAGGGCTCATGTTTACCCTTGCCCTCTACGACCGCCTCACTCCCGACGACCTCACCGACGGACGGAAGATCGCCGGGACCGGCGAGATCGCGTGCGACGGGGGTGTGGGCCCCATCGGTGGGGTCGAGCAGAAGGTGGCGGCTGCCGAGGACAACGGAGCCGAGATCTTCCTCTCCCCGAGCGCCAACTTCGAAGACGCCCAGGCTGCGGCGGGTGACGCCATCGAGGTCGTCTCCGTGGTCACCTTCGCCGACGCTCTCGACTACCTCGAAGGCCTTTAACAGGCATCTCGATCGCCCACCGTGCAACACTTGTGGGATGTTCGAGAGCTACTTGGCCGTGCCGTTCCACTTCACGATCGAATTCGTGGGATTCATGGTTACGGCCGGTGCGGCTCTTCTGATCCCGACCCGCCCGTCGCTTATCCCCGGCCGGGCGGTGAGCCGGATCGTAGCCGCGCTCGGCTTCGCGACGCTTGCGGCCGCCCAGGTGGCTCACGGCGCATCGTTCGTCCCACTCGATGGAGATCCGGACTGGGCGCTGGTGCGCGCCGCCGGATTGGTACTCGTCCTCCTGGGACTAATGGGCGGGGGGAGAAGCGCTCCGGCGGCGGGTGCATTCGTGACCGCGGATGCACCCATGCTCTTCGCTCCGGCCGGCTCGGCTGCACTCCTGGCCGGGTGGTCTCTCATGGTCGCCGCCCGGGAAGGGCGGGCGACAACGCGGCGGCTCGCCCTCGCCGCATTCCTCATCGGTGTCTCCGAGGCTGTTACCGCGTTCGTTCCCGATGCTCGCTTCGGCCAGGGTGTGACCGAGCCGCTCATCTACATGTCTCATGGGGCAAGGCTTGCCGGTTACGTCGCCCTCGTGGCGTGGTTGTGGACCGGGGTGAGGGTCAGCATCCGGACGAGATTCGTCGCCGCGTTCACCGGCCTGCTGATGGTCGTCGTTCTGGCGCTCTCGGGGACGCTGACGGGGGTGCTTGCGGACAACGTGCAAGACGAGGAGCTGGCGAGGCTCGAGTCTCAGGTGACCAATCAGATCCAGAGCGTGGAGAGCGACGCGGACCAGCTCCTCGAGCAGACGGAGTTCGTGGGCGGACTCGCCGCCGTCAGGTCCGCGGTGGCGGCGGGGTCCGGTATGGGTCAGCTGGCTCGTGAGCTCGCCGAGGGGACCTTGGGGACCTTGTTCGGAGAGTTCGATGTTGCGCTGATCACGACGAAGACGGGCCGCCTGCTGGGGGTCGCCGGGACCGAGCCGGTCGCGAACGCACGAGAAAAGCGCGACGGCCCGAAACCGCTGGGAGACTCGAAGGTGCAACGTCTCTTGGGATCTCCTGTTCTGATCGACGTGATCGACCCTGCCTTCGAGCGGACGTCCAGCATCGATCGCGTCGATCCCACCGCGCTGGCGGCACTTGCCGCGGTCGAGGTCAGAACGCCGGGATCCTCGAAGACGGCGGGGATCCTTCTACTGGGCCGGTGGATCGACTACCTCACGATCGAAGGGATCACCAACCTCGTGAAACCGGCCAGGGCAACCCTGATCGGGAACGGAACCGCAGTGGCCGGCACCCTTCCGGCAAGCGTGATGTCGGAACTCGTGACGCCGGCGATCGAGGATCAGGTCGAGTCGGGGAACACGGTGTCGATGCGCCAGGCGTTCGAGAAAGGCGCTTTCTTCACCGCGTTCGGTCCGCTGACCACGAGCAATGAAACGCCGGTGGGCGCGCTTGCGCTGTCGTCTCCCGACCGTGTCATCGCGCAGACGCGCGAAGACGTGACACGCACGCTCTTCCTTGTTGCGATGGGCATCGGCTTCGTCGCGCTCGCGCTCGCGTGGCTATCCGGGCGTCGTATCAGCCGTCCCATCCAGAGGTTGACCCAGACCGCGATGGCGGTGAGAGAGGGCCACCTCGACGCCAAAGCAGATGTCGGCGGCAGCGACGAGGTGGGACGGCTGGGGGACACCTTCAACGAGATGACCGACGCTCTGATGTCGATGACCACGAATCTCAGAGAAGCCGCGCTCGAGGAAGGCCGGCTTCGTTCGCGCATCGAAGCGATCATCCAATCGATGGCGGACGGCCTGGTCGCCGTCGATCATGAGAAGAGGATCCTGGCCTTCAATGCGGAGGCTGAGTTACTCACCGGAGTGAAGGCATCCAAGGCCGTCGGCCGACCGGTCGATGAGGTCATCGCGGTGCTTGATGGACAGGGAGAGCCGAGCACTCTCCCGATCTTCGAGTTGACCGAAGGGTCGATCGGTGGGGTGTTCCTGGTACGCGCATCGGGTTCTCCGGTTCCTGTTGCAGTGACGAGCGCGGTGCTGCGCGGTGAGGATGGAACGATCGCCGGTGGGGTTGCCGTCATCAGGGACATGTCGCAGGAACACGATTTCGAGCGCATGAAGTCGGAGTTCCTCTCGAACATCTCCCACGAGCTGCGAACGCCGCTGACCCCCATCAAGGGTTACGCCGAGTTGATGGGTCGTAAGGGGCTTTCCTACGAGCGAACTCAGCACTTCTCCAAGGGGATCCTCGAATCGACGGGTCGGCTGGAGCGCATCGTCGAGCTACTGGTCGACTTCTCTGCGATGGAGGCCGGACGTCTCGCCCCCAAGCGCTCGCGGGTGGACATAAGGGCCTTGATCGAACGGTTGGGAGAATCGTGGCCGGAGCGTTCCCCAGGGCACGAGTTCGTCATCGAAGCACCTGAGTCGCTGCCCGCCGTGGTGGGAGACGAGAGGCTCTTGAAGAGAACCATCGAGGAGATGATCGACAACGCGGTGAAGTTCTCGCCAGGTGGAGGCGCAATCTCGGTCTCGGCCAGAAGGGTCGCCTCGAACGGTTCTGAAGGGCGCGGCGCGGTGGAGATCGTAGTGAGCGACCAGGGCATCGGTATCAGCTCCGAAGATCTTCCTCGGATCTTCTCCGACTTCCATCAGATCGATGGTTCCGAGACCCGGACCTACGGAGGTCTCGGACTGGGCCTGGCGTTCGTCAGGCGGATCGTGGAGGCGCACTCGGGAACGATCGAGGTGACGAGCGAGCCCGAGCAAGGCAGCACGTTCACGATCACGCTCCCCGAGCTCGAGGAGGGGTAGCCCCAGGCTTTCACTAAGCACATCAAAGGGGGATAATTGATGATCGGGCCCCATACCAGGACGATTGTCCGCCCGCCCCAACCAGGGATGGTGCAGTGAAGAGAATCAAACTCGTCCTCGTGGCGGCGTTGATATCCGGCGCCTGCTCCGGTGCGGGAAGCGATCCACTCGGAGCCATGCAGCTCCAACGCACCTCCGACGGAGGTGCGGTCACGGTCGCGCGCGGCGACGAGACGCTCGAGGTCGACGACGAGTTCGATCTCGAGCCCGGTGACGTCATCACGACCTCCAAAGACGCCACGGCGACGCTGAGGCTCGGCGGAGAAGGGCAGACCGTGTCGCTCGGCCCCGCTGCTCGCGTCGAGGTCATCGATGAGGGTGAGGTTGACGCTCAAGCCGGCAGCGTTCTGGTCTCCGCCGGCGAGCCGATCGAGGTTGCCTTCGGCGATGCCCGCGCGGCAGCGAGCGGCGGGGTTTTCCGGCTAGATCGCACCACCACCACCACGCGCCTCGGCACCTACTCCGGCTCGGTGTCGGTCACGTCTCCGGGCGAGGAGCGCGCGACGGTCGAGCGGCTCTTTCAGGTCTCGGTCGCGGCCGGCGACGTCTCACCTCCTCGGCCCTACCAGCTGGATCCGACCGACGTGTGGGACCGCGAGCGTCTGGGAGACGTCGCGGATCTCGATCAAGAGCTCGAGCGGTTGTCGGCCGCGTTCGCCAACCAGATCAGAGGAGAAGAGGTCGGGCTCGAGTTCGTGCGCAACGTCACAGGCCTTGAACGTGTGGGTTTCGTGGAGCCCTACCTCGATAGACCTCCCGTCGATGTGCTGGTGGCGTCGGCGATCGCCGGCGAGATCCGGCGGCCGCTCTCGCGCGCCTTCCGCGGTGTGCTCGAGCTCCGGGAGCAGAACGGGTCTTGGGGCGTGATAGCGGCCATCGAGAGAGTCAAGGGTCGTGCCCTGATCGCTTCGGTGGAGGAGATGTTCCAGGGGACGGGCGCGTTCGCCGCATCCGCATCGGGGGAAACCTTGGCCTCCGGCGATGGCGGATCCACAGGTGATGGGTCCGGGTCGCCGGGAACGACGCCCCCCGACGAGGACGGCGGCGGCGGAGACGGTCCGGGACCCAGCCCCAGCCCCAGCCTATCGCCATCCGACGAGGAGTGCAACGGTGACGTGGTCGAGTGCGCCGTCGACGACATCCTTCCGGAGATCCCGGGGCTTCCCCTCTGATGTCTTCCCCTCTAGTGGCCCCACCCTGAGCTCGCAGCGGCGGGTGATCCTTATCGCGGAGGACGACGCGAGCGTGCGCATGACGCTCGAGTTCGTTCTCCAAGACGAAGGCTATGACGTCCTGTCCGTCGAGGACGGCGAGGAAGCCCTTCGTGTCGCCCGTGAGCGCCTCCCCGATCTGATCCTTCTCGATCAGAAGATGCCCAAGATGGAGGGCAAGGAGGTCCTCAGCGCCTTGAAGGTGGGTGAGCCCACCTCCAGTATCCCGGTGCTCGTCCTTACCGGGATGGAACGGGGAACCAGCAGCGACTGGTACGGCGCGACGTTCGTGGGAAAGCCCTTCAGCCCGGAGGAGCTCGTCCAGAAGATCCGGGCGGCCCTGCCCGACTGACACCTAGTGGCACGTCGCGTAAATTTCGTCGCATTCGAGCGCCCCTGCATCCCCGATGGCTGAGTTCCTCGTCGCTCACGTACCCCCCGGTACGCTCGACTCCTCGCGCCTTGCCCTCCGGGCGCAGGGGCGCTCTCGGTGCTGGCGCTACCTACGCGACGCACCACTAGGTTCCGCACTCCGGTTACTCTGCTCTCGTGCAACCACGATCCTTGCCGCGAAGGGGCAGCCGGCTGAGAGCCCTCATCATCGCGGCCGTACTCATCCTTCTTTTCGGGTCAGCCGGTCTGGCGCGCTTCTACACCGACGTCCTGTGGTTCCGTGAGGTTGGTTTCTCCTCCGTTCTCTTCACCAGCCTGTCGACGCAGTTCTTCGTCGGGCTCTCGGTCGGGGCGGTCGTCGCCGTGGTGGTCTGGATCAACCTGTTCATCGCTCATAGGATGGCCCCCGTCTACGTCCCGACGGGGCTCGAGGCCGGGGGCCGGCCCGACCCGATGGACCGCTACCGGAGCCTGCTGACGCCGTACCTGAGATGGCTCAGGATCGCGGCCGCGGTGTTGATCGGCTTCCTGGCCGGGCTCGGCGCGGCCACGGCGTGGCAGGACTATCTCCTGTGGGCCAACCGCGTCCCGTTCGGGATCGAGGACCCGCAGTTCGGAAAGGACATCGGGTTCTACGTCTTCGAGCTCCCGTTCCTCAAGGACATCCTCTCGTGGGTCTGGTTCGCGGTCCTGGCGGCCCTGATGGTCTCCGCCGTCGCTCACTACTTCCACGGCTCGATCCGCCCCGATCGCGGGATCGCGGGCATGACGTCGAAGGCGCTCGCGCATCTGTCCGTGCTCCTGGGACTGCTCGCTCTGACGAAGGCCGGGCAGTACTACGTGGGCACCTACGACCTCAACTTCTCGTCGCGCGGAGCGGTTACCGGAGCCAGCTACACGGACGTGAACGCTCAACTTCCCGCGCTGCGGCTCCTGGCGATCATCTCGATCGTGTCCGCGCTCCTGTTCCTGGTCAATATCGTCGTCCGGCGGGTGTCGCTTCCGTTGGCAGCGGTGGGCATCTGGGTGCTCACTTCCGTGCTTGCCGGCGCGCTGTGGCCGTTCTTCGTCCAGCGCTTCTCGGTTGCTCCCCAGGAGCTCCAGAAGGAGACTCCCTACATCCAACGGAACCTCGATGCGACCCGGGCGGCATTCGGCATCGCGAAAGATCAGATCGAAGTTCAACCGTTCGCCGCGGCAAGCGATCTGTCTGCAGAAGAAGTCAAGGCCAACGACGACCTCCTCCAGAACGTGCGTTTATGGGATCCGGGGGTGCTCGAGCTCGCCTATTCGCAGCTCCAGGCGATCCGTACCTATTACAAGTTCCCCGACGTCGATATCGATCGCTATCTGGTTGATGGTCAGATGCGCCAGGTGCTCCTGTCGGCGCGCGAACTCTCGATCGACGACCTTCCGGAGGCGTCGAGGACGTGGGCGAACACGCATCTCCAGTACACCCATGGCTACGGCGTCGTGGCCAGCCTCGCCAACGGCCGGACCCCGGCCGGTCAGCCCGATTTCCTCGTCTCGGATGTGCCGGGAACCGCAGAAGCGGGAGCCGAGGCCGTCTCCCCCGAAGATCAGCCTCGCCTCTACTACGGCGAAGGCTTCGACTCGGACGAGTTCTCGATCGTCGACACCGGGCAGGACGAGCTCGATTACCCGGGGGCCAGGAGCAACTACGATGGCGAGGGCGGCATCTCGGTCGGCGGCATCTTCCGGCAACTGGCATTCTCGATCCGAGAGTTCGATCCGAACATCGTGCTCTCGAGCCTGATCACAGGAGATTCTTCGATCCTCCTGTACCGGAACGTCAGGGACCGCGTCCTGCGCGCGGCTCCGTTCCTCGCTCTCGATCACGATCCCTATCCGGCCGTGATCGACGGGCGCGTGCAGTGGATCCTCGACGCCTACACGACCAGCAACTTCTATCCATACTCCGAACGGGTCGACCTTGGTGACCTCGTCAGTGCCGAGGAAGCGGGCGCGCTGGACGGAGACGCGAACTACATCAGGAACTCGGTAAAGGTCGTGGTCGACGCGTACGACGGAACGATGAAGTTCTACATCATCGACGAAACCGATCCGATGATCCAGGCGTGGCGTGGAGCGTTCCCAGATCTCTTCACCGATGAAGAGCCGTCCGAGGAACTGATCGCGCACTTCCGTTATCCGGAAGACCTCTTCAAGGTTCAGTCCGAGATGTTCCTCACGTACCACATGGAATCTCCTGACGACTTCTATGCCAGGGAAGACCAGTGGGCGGTTCCGGGAAACCCCAACGCCGAATCCGGCGAATCCGCGAGCATCGATCCCACCTACCTACTCGTGAGCCTGCCGGGCGAGACCGAGCAGGAGTTCGTTCTGACCCGCCCGTTCACGCCACGCGCTCGCAACAACATGATCGCCCTGCTGGTCGCCCGTTCCGATCCCGGTGAGTACGGCGAGCTGAGGCTCCTCGAATTCCCCGAGTCGGCGCCGCCGCTGGGTCCGACGCAGATCGACAACATCATCAACCAGGAAGTCGAGATCTCCCAGACACTGTCGCTCCTCCGCCAGGGCGGCTCGACGGTCGACTTCGGCTCGCTCGTGATCCTCCCGATCGAGGAGTCCATCCTCTACGTCCAGCCGATCTTCGTGATCGCCGACAACGGTGGCGCCGGAACCGGGATACCGGAGCTGAAGCGCATCGTGATCGTCTACGGGGAGAACGTGACGATCGGCGAGACGTTCGAGGAAGCCCTCGCTCTGCAGTTCGACCTGACGACAGAGGAACCTCCCGTCGACCCCGGCGAGCAGCCTCCGGGCGAGGAAGAGCCTCCGGTTAAGGGCGAGGTGGCCAAGCTTCTGGAGCGCGCCGGACGTCTCTACGACCGGGCCCAGGCCGCTCTGCAAGCCGGTGACTTCGGGGAGTACGGCCGCCTGATCGAACGGCTCGGCGACGTCCTCGCAGAAGCCGAAGCGGCTGCCGCCGCCAACTGACGCGGTCATCGTTCGGTTCACCCTTTGTTAAGCTAGCGGGGCAGGGTGGAGCAGTCTGGTAGCTCGCCGGGCTCATAACCCGGAGGTCGAAGGTTCAAATCCCTCCCCCGCAACCAAAAAACCCGCACTGGATGCGGGTTTTTTCGTTGTGCGCGCTGTACTCACCGGAACCGAGAAGCTTCCTGAGTGTCATTTTGACAGCCACCATTGAGGTATTGTCAAAAGGTGTGGATCGCGTCCTAGTCGCGCGATGGAGGGGAGCTCGGCGGTTCGCACACTTGCTTGCCCTTGGGATAGATATAGGGGAAG
>JAENWQ010000247.1 GCA_016649855.1 Actinomycetota bacterium
AACTCGGATTGCGGTGTCGGCTGACGTTGGACCCGATCTGATCGCGCCGTGGCGTTCTCCTACCCTTGCGATCGTCTATGCCGAACACGTGATCGACGCAGCGAGTCTCAGACTCGTTCGCGCCAAGAGTCGCTCTGATGCGAACGTCATTCTTCGCGTTCCTGAAGACACCTCCGTGTTCCGTTCTCCTCCCTTGGAGGCGGAATTGGCGGGGGCGCCAATACCGCTCGCCGACGAAGTCCAGATGATTTGGGATCTACACGATCTCGGTGGTGACGACCGCGTCGAAGCTGCCGGCGAGTTGAAGAAATGGCTGCTCAGATCCCGCTAAGACGACTCGTTCTCGGTGCAGCATCTGTGAGCGACGATCTCGGCTTCGTCGCGATGGCCGACCTATCGGCCGCGCTGGCAGAAATAGCAGAAGTAGAAAGCTCCTCAAAGACCGCGGTTACGAGCGCACGACCGGGAACACATACACACGGACCTTGAACGATCTGCCGGTCTCGATCGGCGAGGCGCAGACCCTGGCAGCTTCGATCGATCTCTTGGTGCCCGCCTATACAAGCAGGGCTCGAGACAGCGTGAGGGTGTCGGACGACCTAACAACGACAGAAGTTCTTGGCCTCGCGGAGGCGTTGAAGAGAGCAGGTATCGAAGTATCGCTCAAGCTTCAGCGGCTCAACGGCGATGTGGTCACAGCGGACCTGACGCTCCCTGATGAAGTTTCCGCTACAACGCTCAAAGCTCTCGTGTGCCGGCGCCGAGCCGCTCCTAAGGATGCAGTTGATCTTTGGCGAATGCTCGAGGTCGCGAACGCGGCAGGCCTTTCTCCAGACGATTTCGCTGAAGGCGGTCCCGCTGACGCAGCCCAGATAGCTAGACGTTCCTTCGAAAAGGTTGATGGTGGAGCGATGAAGGCAATAACCGCTGCTCAAGGACTCTTCAAGAAATGGTGGCTCCTGGCGAGGAATCTGAGCTCCCCTACCAAAACTTGGCTAGACGGCAAACTCCTCGTCGTCTAGGGGGCATCCGCCGCCCTCCTCCAATTCCCCGCCCTAAAGCAAAGCTGCAGGATCATCCGAGGACGTAATCCTCTTCGACAAAGTCCTCCCGCAGACCCCACTCTCGCTTCGTGATACGTCCCGTTACGGACACGGCCGGATCAACTGGACCGCATGGACGGTTGCCGTTCAAGGCGTGACCCACGCCACATAGAGCGGGTCCGCACTCCCCTAGCGTGGCGGGGTGTATCCGGACGGGTCGATCGCCCAATTTATGACCGAGCGGTGGCTCCCTGCCATCCGCCCGACTATCAGGCACTCGTCCTACTGCGCCTACGAGAACCATGTCCGTAACCAGATCGTGCGACGGCTCGGACCGATGGCCCTCGACGAGATCGGTCCCGCCGAGATCAACCTCTTCTATGCGGAGCTCCTGGCGAACGGGCGCATCGGTGGCAAGAAGGGCGGGCTGAGCCCGGCGACGGTGCGGAGGGTCCATGCCACACTCCACCGCGCGTTCAAAGACGCCGTGCGTTGGGGCCTTCTGTACGAGAACCCGGCCGCTCGTAGCGATCCCCCACGTCTCCGCATGGGATCAGAAACGATGCGCACCTGGAGTGCGCGCGAGCTCGCGTCGTTCCTCAACTTCGCAGAGTCCGACAAGATGTACCCGGTGTGGTTCTTGATCGCCATGACGGGGATGCGTCGGGGCGAAGCGCTCGGGCTGAGGTGGCGGGACATCAACCTCGAGACCGGCGAGGCTGCGCTGAGGCAGACCGTTCTGTTCGTGAACGGCGAGATCGAGATGTCGGTCCCAAAGACCACCAAAGGCAGACGGGTCGTCGCGCTCGATGACCGCACGGTCTCGGTCCTCCGCGATCTCTACACCGAGACCGGCGACGACGACGGCTTCGTGTTCCATGACGATGGCGGCGGACCTCTGAATCCGAACGAGGTCACGAGAGCATTCCGTGACCTGGTGATGGTCTCGGGCCTACCGAGGATCCGGCTCCATGACCTGAGGCACACGCATGCGACCCTGGCGATGCAGGCCGGCATCCACCCGAAGATCGTCTCCGAACGGTTGGGGCACTCCAACATCTCCTTCACGCTCGATGTCTACAGCCACGCGATCCCCCACCTCCAGACCGAGGCCGCCCAGAAACTGTCCGACCTCGTCTTCAACAGGGACCGTGAAGCGTGAAGGTCGCCGGGTACTCTGGTCGCATGCCGGACTCGCCTGAGAATGCTGAAGAACGACAGGCCGCTCGTGAGTACGTGAAGGCGTACCAGGATCAGCCGGAAACCGACGAAGAGGTTCAAGCCGCCTTGGTCAGCGCGGTCGAACTCCTCGCGACCATGCCCTGGGGTTGAGCGCCGCGGTGTTCCGGGAGTTCATGTTTCCCGGCTGCCTCCGCCTGTCAGCCGCTCAACCACATCCTTGTTGAAACACCAGACCTTACTGGCGCACCCGCACAAGAGCGCCTGACCCCTGCATTTCGGGCAGCGCTCGATGTCGCACCGGCAGTGGTGGATCCCCCCGGGTTCGACCCCGCAGTCTCCGCAACGCTTCCCGCTCTTCGCCCCCCAATCGGGGCGTTCGCTCCCGTACCAGAGCCTCCTGTACAGGTGCCCCTCGATCTCGCTGTGGGTGAACGTGCAGGAGGACGCGGTCAGCATCTCCTGGCGACAGTCCTCGCAGACGGCCATTGGCGTGATCCCTCCTTCTCGACGGCAGGCTCCCTCGAATCTAGGAAGGGGGTGTGACACGAGAAGGGGGCACGGAACCAGAGGTCCATGACTGGCACCGGCATCGCCCAACGTGTATCGTTGGGGACGGTTGGAGAAGGGAGTTGATCGTTGTGACCGAGAGGTCGAGCGGTAAGGGCAAGGGGCGCAAGTC
>JAENWQ010000074.1 GCA_016649855.1 Actinomycetota bacterium
ATGTGTCCTTCTTGCGTTACGGCAAGGGCGTGAGCAGTCGCTGTCGGCGTCATGCCCCATCTGTATGCCGGCGATCAGGCCGGTGTCGTGGGTTGGGCCACTTCCTATCCAGCTCAGTGAACTCCAGTGAACCTGACGTGGAAAAGAAGAAGGCCCCCGGGGGTGCCGGGGGCCTTCTGGTGCTGGGTGGGGCTTAGAAGTCCATGTCTCCGCCGCCGGGCATCGCCGGTATCCCGCCGCTCTTCTCGGGAGCGTCGGCCACGATTGCCTCGGTGGTGAGGAACAGGGCTGCGATCGACGCTGCGTTCTGAAGCCCCGAGCGGGTCACCTTGGCGGCGTCGATGACGCCGGCCTTGAACAGGTCCCCGTACTCCCCGGTCGCGGCGTTGAGGCCTTCGCCCGGACCGAGCGTGCGAACCTTCTCGACCACGACGCCGCCCTCGAGGCCGGCGTTCTGGGCGATGATCTTGAGAGGCTCTGCCAGCGCGCCCTGGACGATGCGAGCCCCGGTGGCCTCGTCGCCGGTCAGCTCGATCTTCTCGATCGCCTCGGCCGCCCGGAGGAGAGTGACTCCACCGCCGGCAACGATCCCTTCCTCGACGGCCGCCTTGGTCGTCTGGACCGCGTCCTCGATGCGGTGCTTCTTCTCCTTGAGCTCGACCTCGGTCGCGGCACCGACCTTGATGACCGCGACACCTCCGGCGAGCTTCGCGAGACGCTCCTGGAGCTTCTCGCTGTCGTAGTCGGAGTCCGATCGCTCGATCTCAGCTTTGATCTGATTGACGCGGCCGGTGATGTCGTCGGCGGTGCCGCCGCCCTCGACGACCGTGGTGTCGTCCTTGGTGATGACGACCTTGCGGGCCGTGCCGAGCATGTCGAGCTCGATGGACTCGAGCTTGAGGCCGATCTCCTCGGAGATGACCTGGCCCCCGGTCAGGATCGCGATGTCCGCGAGCATCGCCTTGCGACGGTCGCCGAAGCCCGGGGCCTTGACCGCGGCGGCCTTGAAGGTCCCGCGGATCTTGTTGACCACGAGCGTGGCGAGCGCCTCGCCCTCGAGGTCCTCGGCGACGATCAAGAGCGACTTGCCACCCTGCATGACCTTCTCGAGGATCGGAAGGAGGTCCTTGACCGCGGAGATCTTCTGGTTCGCGATCAAGATGTAGGGCTCCTCGAGCACCGCTTCCATCCGCTCGGCATCGGTGACGAAGTACGGGCTGATGTAGCCCTTGTCGAAGCGCATACCTTCGACGAGCTCCAGCTCGAGGCCGAAGGTGTTCGACTCCTCGACCGTGATGACGCCGTCCTTGCCGACCTTGTCCATAGCCTCGGCGATCACCTCGCCGATCTCGGGGTCGTTGTTCGCCGAGATCGAGGCGACCTGGCTGATCTGCTCGCGGCCTTCGACCTCGCGGCTCGAGTTCTTGATCGCCTCGACCACGCCCTTGACGGCCTTCTCGATGCCGCGCTTGAGAGCGATCGGGTTCGATCCGGCGGTCACGTTGCGAAGACCGTCACGGACCATCGCTTGTGCCAGAACGGTGGCGGTGGTGGTGCCGTCACCGGCGACGTCGTCGGTCTTCTTGGCGACCTCTTTGACGAGCTCGGCCCCGATCTTCTCGTAGGGGTCCTCGAGCTCGATCTCCTTGGCGATAGAGACGCCGTCGTTCGTGATCGTCGGGGCGCCCCACTTCCTCTCGAGCACGACGTTGCGGCCCTTGGGACCGAGGGTCACCTTGACCGCGTCGGCGAGCTGGTTCATGCCCCGTTCGAGCGCCCTGCGGGCCTCCTCGTCGAAGCTAAGGATCTTCGCCACTGGTACCTCCTGGGTTGTCTGCGTGTTTAGCACTCACGTCTATCGAGTGCTAAAGATAGCGCCGCCGGGAGGCCTCTGCAAACGGGGGCGTCTTTTCGTTCAGGCGACGAGGGCGGCGGCCGCGACCGCCACGAGCGCTGAGGCGTTGACGAGAGCAGGACCGCGGCGCACGCCGGCCGTCGTGAGCCGGTCCGCAAGGACCGCGGAGTGCTCCTCGTTGGTGGCGCGTGCCCCGATGAGGATCGAGAGGCCGCGGGCGAACCCGAACGGCGCGGTGATCGCCGCTCCTAGGAGAGGGTCGGCCGCAATGAACGCACCGACCAGCACCGCCGCGTAGGTACCGAACGTCAGGTAGGTGAGGAAGCCCGGTCCGAGCCCGATCCCGTAGAGCGCCGCGGTCACGTCCGGGCCGTAGAAGGAGCGCCACCACGCCGGTACCTGGGCCTTTCGATCCGGCAGCGGGATCGGGAGCCCGAAGAGCTCGCGGGCCGCGTACACCAGCGCGACCACCGCCAGGACGATCGGTCCGGCGTCCGTCCACGGACCACCCAGCAGCGCCCCGAGTGCCCCGAGCCCGAGCCCAACCGCGCCTGCCGACGCAGTAGCCGCGGCGGTATGGATCGCGACCGACCTCAGATATCTAGAGCGGCGTCCCCCGTGCACGACGGGGGTGATGGTCTCGACCATCGAGAGGCCTCACGGCGAGAAGAGCGTGGAGATCCCTGCGACAACCGAGCTGACGACCAGTACTCCCAGGAGCATGTCGTTCACCGGCACTTCACATCCGTGTCGTAGTACATGATGCAGAAGACGCGGCGTCCCTGGTAGCAGTAGCCGACCAGACTGGCATCTCCGTTGATCCGCGTCCTCGAGTACGAACAGCAGTCGACGACCTTGCGGATGTAGCCGTTGCAGCACCGGGACCATCCGCCGCCGGCTTTGGCGTTGGTGGTCTCCGGGTACTTCTTGCGCACCACCTCACGGCAGATCTTGCTCCGCTTCTGATCGTGAGACCGATAGAGATCACCCTGGTCGTCGACCGGATACCCGTCAACCGGGTGCACGGGGTAGCCGTAGGAGTCGATCCGGGTCTCCGGGTAATAGGGGTGGGGGCACGATCCTGTCGTGTAGATGTGACCGCAGATGTGGTACGCCTCGGCCCGATCCGGTCGGAGCGCAACGGCCACCATCGGTCCGCCCACGAGAGCGACGAAGCCGACGCCCAACCGGCCGATGAACGACCTTCGGCTGGTCCGCTCGGCAAGCCTCCGGCTAGCTCGTTCGGTCGTGCGCTCGAGCATCCTCGCCTCCTTCCGAGGACTCGACCCGTCGTCCGGCGGCGGTGTCCACCAGGCCTTCTAGCTGCTCCAGGTTGTTCACGGTCCCCTTGGCCCTAACTATCCCGTACGGGTCGAGCACCACGGCGAATGGTGTCCCGGGAACCTCGTAGGACGAGAAGATCTCGGTCGAGTGGACCGTGCGAGCTCCGTACCTCGACAGCCCCATCCGGTCGTGTTCGTTCCCGTGCTCGTTCTCGGCGATGAGGTAGGGCTTCAAGCCTCCAGCGCGCGCCGCCGCCTTCAGTCCGGGGGCAACCTCGGCGCACATGCGGCAGCCAGCGGAGACGAACAGAAGGAGCTGGGCTTCGGCCGGACCACCGATCGTCGCCGGTCTGCCTTCGGTATCGATCGCGGCAACGGGGACGGGGGCTTCTCCGATCGGGGGGCCTTCGTCATCGGACTCGAGCGCCCCGGTGGGGCCGATCCGCAGGTGGAGTGTGCCCACCTGACGGGCGAGCGCGACGACGACCACTGCGAGTGTCACGACGAGACACCACAGGACCACGTAGGAAACCATCCACCATCCGCTCATGGGGCTACCTTTGACTCGCTCATGTCTTCCCTATCGCGACGGGCGGAGGGCTCATGGGGCTACCTTTGACTCGCTCATGTCTGCGCCGGAAACTACAACAGGTGGCCGTACAATCCCGGCCATGGCGGATCCGGTGGCGCACGCGGCAGCGGTACTCCTCGCAGCCTTGTTCGGGTGGGCGTCCCTGGCGAAGGTTGCGAAGCCCCGGGCCTGGGTGGACGCCCTCTCGGGTTACGCGTTCCCGGACCGGGTCGTGCGGGTCCTTGCCGCCGCGATCCCGATCGCCGAGGCCTCGGTGACCGGGTTAGCGCTGGCCGGGAGGACCAAGATCGCGGGGGCGGCAGCGGTCGGGCTCCTCGCATCGTTCTCACTCGCTATCGTTCGCGCCCGCGCGGTCGCCGGCAACGAACTCCCGTGTGGCTGCTTCGGCGGGAGACGTGTTACCGACTTCAGGCTCATGTTGCTTCGGAATGCCCTGCTCGGTGCTCTGGCTGTGGTCGTTCTAATCTCTCCAGAGGGCTCTCCGCTGTCCGGGTGGAGCGCGCCGCATCCGGGTGACATCGTTCCTGCCGCCCTCGTTCTCTTGGGCGCCGCGCTTATGGCATGGGTCGGCCGGACGGTGTTGATCAGCCTCGGGGCAGGGCGGAGATCGTGATGAGGAAGCTACGAATGATGGTGCTCGCGGGGACGGCCCTCGCTCTTCTGATCACCCTTCCTGCCTCCGCCGCCGACACCGCGGTGTCGGACCCCAGAGACGTTCGCGGCAAGCTCGATCTGAAAGAGGTCCGGCGTTCGGGCAACGAACGTCTGACGTGGCGGATGATCACTTACGAGCGGTGGCGCGTTACAGACATCTGGAGCGCAGGATCCCTGGCGGTCGACCTCGACACGCGCGGAGACGAGCATCCCGATTACTACGTCTTGCTCGTACCAACGCACACGGATATGAAGGCGAGGCTCTTCAGGGACCGCAGGCAGAAGGACGACTACGAGATCGGGAAGCTGAAGGCGTGGCGCAAGGACCAGAAGTCTGCTTCGTTCCAGCTTCCCTTCCGGCGCTTGACCGTCGGCAACGAGCACACGACCTATTCGTGGAGGGCGCAGACGCTGTTCAACGGAAATGCTCACTGCCACGACGTGTGTTTCGATCTTGCGCCCCAGAGCGAGGCCTGGGTAATCGAGCCATTGCCGGTCGGCGACCCCTGATCCGACCTCTAACCGGGAAGCGATGCCGCCAGAGAGCCCAACTGCCCCCTCGCGCTGAGGGTCGTTCTTCCGAGGATCTGCCCATCCGCTCCGAGTGCGATCGCGTGTGGGGTTTCGACAACGTCGTAGAGCCTGAAGACGTCGGGCGAGATCACGACCGGAGCCGGGCCGGGATACGGGTCGGGGTCCCCGTGGGTGTCCTCCAGGAAGACGACCGTGTCGGCGCCGGTTGCGGACGTGATCACGGCGGCCTCAGCGAGGATCTCTTCGCAGAAGGTGCAACCCGGAGTGAAGAAGATGAAGAGTCGTCCGCCAGGGGCCGGCGCCAGGGAGATGATCCTGCCCGTCGTGCTCTTCAGGTCCAGGTCGTCCATCCCCACAGCCTAACCATCGTTCCCTTTGAGAGATCGCCCCACTAGGCTTGAGACTTGGGGTTCAAGGAGTCAGGCAGAGTTTCTGTCGGCCAGCTCGGGGCGTCTCTCGTCGCCCTCTCCCTCGTCGCGGTAGGGCTCTGGTGGGCCACCGACCCCCGGTCCCGGAACGAGAACCCCGGTCTCCGGCCATTGTCCCCTTCGGGTTCGCCGTCGAGCTCTCCGTCGCCCACGCCCACGCCCACCCCCCGGCCCAAGCCGGAGCCGATCAACGGGGGCTTTCCCGGTCTCACGACCTTCCGAGGGAACGCCACCAGGACCTACTACGGACGGGGGCCGCTCCCTCGGGCCCCCGAGGTGTTGTGGACCTACCCGGCGTCCGGTTCGATGTGCTCCCAGTCGGTGGACCAGGATGGCCCGAGAACCTGGTGCGGAACGGGGTGGACCGGACAGCCGAACGTAGTCGAGATCGACGGGGTCACCCAGGTCAGGTTCGGCGCCTACGACCGAGGCATCCACATCCTCAATGGAGACGACGGGCTTCCTCTCTACGAGACCTTCCCGACCGGGGATCTGATCAAGGGCACGGTGACGAGCGACCCGGACGGCTATCCCCTTCTCTACTCGGGATCGCGCGACAACGAGTTCCGGATCCTGACCCTCGATCGCGGAACCGTCCCGGTCGAGCTGTGGAGCCTCAACGCCGACACCGCGCCTCAACCCCTGTGGAATAACGACTGGGACGGTTCCTCGCTGGTCATCGACGACTACCTGATCGAGGGTGGCGAGAACTCGTGGTTCTACGTCGTGAAGCTGAACCGCGATTACGACGCGGATGGTTTGGTGACCGTCGCTCCCGAGATACGCGCGCTGGTACCCGGTTTCGATGACCAGCTGCTGTCCGATCTTGGTGACACCGACGTGTCGATCGAGAACTCGGTGGCGTACCTGGACGGCGTCGCATATTTCGCCAACTCTGGAGGCCTCGTCCAGGGATGGGACGTCTCGAGGGTCTTGGATGGCGGGAAGCGGATCAAGAGGGTGTTCCGTTTCTGGACCGGCGATGACACCGACGCGAGCCTGGTGATCGATCCCGAGGGGTTCGTCTACGTCGCATCGGAGCAGGAGCGCTACAACGACAGGGGCTTCGAGGTCGGGCAGCTCATGAAGCTCGATCCGAAGTCGCCCGACGACCCCATCGTGTGGTCGCTCCTCGTTCCGGGCCGGCCGGAGAGCGGGGTCGACGGCGGCATCTGGGCGACCCCGGCGATCTACAAGCGGGCTCTGTTCGTTCCCACCAATACCGGCCGGCTTCTCGCGATCGACCGGATGACCGGCGAGATCGCCTGGGAGATCGAACTGCCCGAGCCGACCTGGAGCTCGCCCGCCGTCATCGGTCACACGCTCATCGCGAGCGATTGCGCTGGGTTCATGCACGCCTACGACGTCAAACGTCCGCTGCAAGGTCCGCCCGAGGAGTTGTGGAACGTGCAGCTGCCCGGGTGCATCGAATCGACTCCTGCCATCTGGAAGGGAATGATCTACGTGGGAACGCGCGCCGGACAGATGTTCGGCATCGGCGACCCGTCTTAGTGCCGCACTAGGATGCGTCGATGCCCCCGCGCCTCATAGTTCTGGGTTGGGATTCAGCAACCTTTGACGTCATCGATCCCCTCGTCGCCTCGGGGAGGCTTCCCGTCCTCGCCTCTCTCCAGGAGCGAGGGTTCAGGGCCGGGCTGCGCTCGACTTGGCCCCCCATGACGGATTGCGCGTGGACCTCCGCCTTCACCGGCCGGAACCCGGGCGGTCACGGGATCTTCGGGTCGTGGTACCGGGCTCCGGGTGCGTATGCGTGCCGTTACTTCTCGTCCCGGGACCGGAAGGCCCCCGCCCTCTGGGAGATGGCCGGCGACGTGCGCTTCGTGGCGTGGAACATACCGATGGCGTTCCCTCCGACCAGCACCGTGGGAGCGATGGTCTCCGGCTACGGGGCACCTCCGGGGGCGAAGTTCTGCGAGCCTGCGGGCTTGCAGGACGAGCTTGCCTCCCGCTGGCCGCTCGACGACCTCCTCGACCGCGCTCCGCATGGAAGCCTCGAGGGGTTCCTCGACGATCTCATCAGAGGGCTCGAGGCTCAGGCGGAGGCTCTGCCGTGGATCACCACCGAAACCGGGGCCGACTGTCTCGTGGCGGTATGGCCGCAGGTCGACCGGGCGCAGCACTTCTTCTGGCGTTTCCGGGGGACCGACCATCCGTTCGCCGATGCGGTCGATCGCGTCTACGAAGCGATGGACCGCGCGACGGGGGCCGTCATCGGTGCGTTCCCCGACGCCGATGTGCTCGTCGTCAGCGACCACGGCGCGGGAACGCTCAAGGGCGACGTCAATCTAGGGGCATGGCTCAACCGCAACGGCCACGCCAGGTACGGCCGGACGAAGCGCTCCCCCTTGGTGGAGCTCGCGTGGAAGATGCCACCGTCGCTGCGGAGGCTCGGTCGTCGTATGGCCCCCGGCCTTGCGCGCTCCGCTATGGCAACGACCCTCACGGGTCAGTTGGGTCCGTTCGACTGGGCGAACACCGACGCGTTCCTCGGCTTCCACTCGGATGTCTGGGTCAACCTGAAGGGACGAGAGCCCCAGGGAACGATCGCCCCCGAGGACGCGTCCGGGTTCCTCGAGGAGCTACGGGACGGGCTGCTGGGGATCGAAGACCCGAGCACCGGCGCCCCGGTCTTCGCCGGCGCGCACCTGAGGGACGAGATCTACTCGGGCCGCCACGTCGCCATGGCCCCGGATCTCATCCTCGACTCGTGGGGTGCCGGCTACCGCGTGTCGCCCAACCGGACCGAAACAGATGCGGTCGTGATCCAGCCGTCTGCTCTCTCCGGGGTGGACGAGGCATGGTCGTCCGATCACCGCCCGGTCGGGATCTTCGTGGGGGCCGGCCCCAACCTCGCTCACGGCTCGACCCCCGAGCTCTCGCTCTACGACGTGTGTCCGACCGCCCTGGCCCTCCTCGGCAAGGAGATACCCGAGGGCCTCGACGGCCGTGCCGCCGAGATCGCGATCAGCCGGTCGTTCCTCGAATCGAATCCGGTCACGATCGGCGGGCCCGCGGGGGAACGGTCGCTCGAGTCGAGCTACTCGGACGACGAGGCGGCCGCGGTCGCCGAGCATCTGAAAGACCTCGGCTACATCGAGTGAGTCGGTTCCTCCCCGGCCTCGGCTTCGGCTTCGGCATCAGGTTCGGGTTCCGTCTTTCGTCGCCGGTGGCGTCTCCTGGCGTCTGCTTCTTTGATCTCCTCGGCGGACATCCCGGACCGGATCCGGTCCTCGTACATCCGGAGCTTCCTGGCTTTACGCCTCAGGTTGAACGAGATCAGGCGGGAGAAGAGGATCCACAGCACGCACACGGCGACCAGCATGAAGGCCGCGACCGTCAGCAGGGGGTCGGTGAGGAACTCCTTCGCGCCACCCCTTCTTTGCGCCGCGATCTGCGCCGCGATCTGCGCCAGGCTGACCATGTTCACACGCTATCTCCGCGGTTTGCGAGTATGTGTTCAGGTCGGGTTGGATGAACGAGGTGCTCCCGGCCTCGCAGCTCAAGATCCGAGGCTAGAGCTGCACGATCGGGCAGGTGAGGGTCCTCGTGATGCCCTCGACGGCCTGGATCTTGGCCACGACCATCTGACCCAGCGAATCCATGTCGGCCGCTTTGGCCGACACGATCACGTCGTAGGGACCCGACACGTCGTCCGCAGACTCGACCCCCTCGAGGTCGCGTATCTCCTTCGCGACGTGCCCTGCGTTGACCGCCGTCTGGATCAATATGTAAGCCCTTACATCGGCCACTGGCCATTCCTCCCGGTCATTCGCCGTTACTGACGGCGAATCTTACGTGGTCGCGCCCGTCCCGGCACCGCGAACTCCCCTTTGAGTAGGTTTCCCTGCGACCGGCCGCGGGCTAAGCACCTCAAAGGTGGGTTCCCTGTGGGATTCTCTGGGTGCCCACGGCGGGCCGGAAGGGGACCGATGATCGATTTCGAAGTGCCCGATGAGGTCAAGGACATCCTGGCGTGACCCAGTTGATGGACGTCACCGCGCTGGCAGCGTTCCTCGACGATCACTTCGGCGACAGTGTGGGGATCGAGGTCGAGCGCCATAAAGCCGGCCACTCCAACGAGACGTTCTTCATCACCCGTGGTGGCGCTCGCTACGTTCTCAGGAGACCGCCGGCCGGCGCGTTCCTTCCGTCCGCGCACGATGTGGGGCGCGAGTTCACCGTGCTGTCCGCACTCGAAGGAACCGTCGCCAGAAGTCCGCGGACGATCCTTAGGTGTGAGGACGATTCGATCATCGGCGCGCCCTTCTATCTGATGGAACGGATCGACGGTCTCGTGATCCGCGCCGACCTCCCGGAGTTCCTGCCCCATGACGATCGGTGGAAGGTCGGTGAAGAGCTGGTTGACGCGCTCGTCGAGCTTCACTCGGTGGACCCCGCGTCGGTTGGCCTCGACGACTTCGGGAAGCCCACCGGCTACCTGGAACGGCAGCTTCGGCGGTGGAACGGCCAGCTGGAGTTAACGCTTCCCTTCACCCGGCCGCTCCCGGACCTCGAGAAGGTGGGGGCCTGGCTCAGGGACAACATCCCGTCGTCTCCACCTTCGACGCTCGTTCACGGCGACTACAAGCTCGACAACGTCATGTTCGCTCCCGAGGCTCCCGTCCGGCTGAACGCGATCCTCGATTGGGAGATGTCGACGATCGGCGATCCGCTCGCCGACCTCGGATGGATGATCTCGTTCTGGAGCGAGCCGGACGACCCCGGCGGCGACATGTTCGCCGATCTCACTAACGTGACCGTGCAGCCCGGCTTCTCACACCGCAAGGATCTGATCGCCCGCTACGAAGAACGCTCCGGGACCGACGTCCGCGCCCTCGACTGGTACCGGGTACTGGCGACCTGGAAGCTGGCGATCCTCCTCGAGGGCTCCTACGCCCGCCATCTGGCCGGTGCCACCGACGACCCCTTCTTCGCCCGCATGAAGGACGGAGTCCCGGCTCTCGCCCGCCGGGGCCTTGCGTTGATGACGGGGGCCTGAGCCGACGGCACAGACACTACCGGCGCAGCAGGGCCTTAGCGGCCCGGCGCTGCGCCGGTGTGTGTGCGCGGTCCTCAGGTAGACCGGCCGTGATCCCGAGCGGTCACGGCCGGC
>JAENWQ010000208.1 GCA_016649855.1 Actinomycetota bacterium
GCTCTAGCGGCAGCCTCGAGCTGTTCGTCGGTGGCCTCGGGATTCCCGTACTTCAGGTTGTTCCGGATCGTGGTGTGGAAGAGGTACGTCTCCTGCGTCACGACCCCGATCGCCTCGCCGAGGGACTCGAGACTCAGGTCCCTGACGTCGATCCCATCGAGTTCGACCGCACCCCGATCCACGTCGTAGAGCCGCGGGATCAGGTAGGTAAGGGTCGTCTTGCCGGCCCCCGAAGGTCCGACGAGCGCCACCAGCTCACCCGGCCTCGCCTCGATGTCGACCCCTTGCAGGGTCCAGAGTCTTTGGTCCTGCGTTCCATCCACGTTCTGGTGTTCGTAGCGGAACCAGGCGTCCTTGAAGGAGATCTCTCCTCTGACCTCGGCCGGATCGAGTTCGATCGCGCCGTCCTTGTCGACGATCTCGCGCTCGAGATCCAGGTACTCGAAGATGCGGTCGAACAGCGCGAGCGCGCTCTGGATCTCGACCTGCACGTTCAGCAACTGACCCATCGGGAAGAACAACCGGCTCTGGAGCGTGGTGAAGGCCACGATCGTTCCCACGATCTGGTTCGGGTTCTCCCCGAGGCCCCCGTTGAGGAACAGCCACCCACCCACCAGGTAGACGAACGCGGGCATGACCGAGAAGAAGACCTGGACCAGCGCGAAGAACCCACGACCGACCATGGTCCTCTTGATCTCGAGCCTTGAGAGGCGCCGGTTCTCCTTGCGGAACCGGTCGATCTCGTAGGCCTGCCGGCCGAAGGACTTGGACAACAAGATGCCGGAGACCGACAGCGTCTCCTGCATGATCGCGGTCAGGTCGGCGAGCGACTCCTGTGTCCTCCCGGAGACCTCGCGTCGTACCTTGCCGACCTTGCGAGAAAGGATCAGGAAGAACGGCAGGATCCCCAGGGACAAGAGGGTTAGTTGCCACGACAGGAGCAGCATCGCCACAACCGTGGAGAGCACCGTCGTCACGTTCGCGACGATGCTCGACGCGGTGTCGGTCAAGACGCTCTGCACCCCGCCGACGTCGTTCGAGAGGCGCGACTGGATCTCTCCGGTCCGGGTCGAGGTGAAGAACTTGAGCGACATGTGCTGCAGGTGGGAGTAGAGGGAGTTCCTGAGATCCTGCATCACGTTCTGACCGACGATGTTGTTCGTGTACGTCTGCCACAACCCCAAGACCCCGGAGACGATGGGGGAAGCCACCATCACCGCGATCACGATGAACAGCAGCCTCAGACGATCTGCTTCCGGCGCGCTGCTGAGGATCACGTCGTCGAAGACGACCTTGATCAAGAGCGGGTTGACCAGGCCGATCGCCGACGTGACGAGGATCAGCACCGCGACGAGCCCGACCTTCTTCTTGTAGGGCATGAAGATCTTGACGATGCGCCTGAAAGTGCCTGCCCTGGCAGGCCTCTCCGGCCGTTCTGGTGGTGCGAGGTGATGGGATCGCGGCGGCACTGACAACCTCTAACTTTCCTCGAACTTCCTAACGGTTACGTAAACAACCTTGGCTCCGCGTCCCTTCCCGCCTTAGTGGTCCGAAGGGCGACGATGACCCCGTCCCGGAGAGGCACGATGAGAGAACGGAACGCCGGGTCCTTCTTGATCGTCCGGTTGGTCTGATCGATGATCTTGCCCCAGGCGTCGCGCTGCTCGTTCGGAGGCTCGGTTCCCCTTGCGACGCGACCACTCCAGAGCATGTTGTCGCAGATGAACATCCCACCGACCCGCACCCGGCCCCTGGCCTTCTCCCAGGCCTCCGGATAACCGTCCTTGTCGATGTCGCAGTAGACGATGTCGAAGTCTCCGCCGGTGGCATCGAAGGCCTCGAAGGCGCTCGCCACGTGGTAATCGATGGGGCCATCCAGACCGGCCCGGCCGAGATAGTCGAGCGCGAGCTTCTCGTTATCGGGCTCCGTGTCGGTCAGGTGGATCTCGCCGTCCGGGCCCGTGGCGCGCGAGAACCAGTACGCCGAGTATCCGTAGCCCGATCCCATCTCGAAGATCCGCTTCGCACCGATGGAGCGAGCCAGGAGTTCGAGCAGTTGCCCGCAGAGCCGGCCGATGATCGGAAACCCGTTGTCCTTCGCCCGCTTCTCCATCTCGAGCAGAACCGGTTCGTCGTCGACCGACGCGAGCTCCTCGAGGTACGTGTTGATGCGTGGGTCCAGGATGTCCATGACGCTCTCCTATCCCTCGATGCTCTGAGCGCCGACGAGTTCGTTCAGCTGGGGGTGCAGAGCCGGGTTCGCGGCGACGACTCCGACCCCGGTGCCCTTAGGGGGCCGGAGATCGGTGACCAGACAGCCGGCTTCGACCGCGATCAGCACTCCGGCGGCCCGGTCCCACCGCTCCAGGTACGCCTCGTAGAAACCGTCTACACGCCCGCACGCCACGGACGTCAGGTCGAGCGCGGCCGCTCCGAAGCGTCTGATGTCGCGCGCGCGCTCGAGAACCCTCGTGACGACACGCGCCTGATGGTTCCGGACGTCGGGGTCGTAGGAGAACCCGGTCGCGATCAAAGCCCGTGCCAGGTCGGCTTCGTCGGAGGTGCTGATCGGGCGGCCGTTCAGCATCGCCCCTTGGTTCCGGATCGCCGTGAACGTCTCGTCACGGTTCGGATCGTGAACGACCGCGATCACGGCGCCACCTGCGTCTTCGAGCGCGATGCTCACTCCCCACATCGGGATGCGGTACAGGAAGTTGACCGTCCCATCGAGCGGATCGACGACCCACTCGAGCCCGGTGGTCGACGATCGGTCCGCCCCCTCTTCGCCGAGGATCCCGTCGTCCGGCCTGAGGGACGCGATGTGTTCCACGAGGAGGCTCTCGGCATCGCGGTCTGCGTCGGAAACGAGATCGGTCGGCGTGGACTTCGTTCCGACCCCCGTCGCCGTTGCACGGAAACTCTCCAGCAGCAGCTCGCCTGCTTTCCGCGCACCCGAGACGGCGATGTCGAGCAGCTCCTGGTTCGTCACTGCATCCAGTCTACGGGCGGCCTACCGGCGTTCGGGAAGGGACTCCTCGGGCTCTAGGACTTTCGGCAGCGCGCCTCTAGACCACCCGCCGATGTGCCGATGAACCCAGGTATCTACCGTGGTTGGTAGGCCACAAGGGGGAACCACAGGATGCACAGAGACACCCAGCGCGATGAGTCCCTCGCCCAGCCGGGCACGAACGACCGCGCCCCCGAACCCACCAAGAAGGATGTCAGCCGCCGCCGCTTCCTGACCATCGGTTCTGCCGGGGTCGGGGCGGCACTCCTCTCTGCGTGCGTCTCGAACCCGATCGTGATGTCCGACAACGGGCAGGTCCCGGACGAACGGAACCTGATCACCGATCGGGAAACCCGCAGCTTCAACCCGATCCCCGAGGAGAACGCGAAACCCGGAACGACGGACTGGCTCCTCGAGGGCAACGTCGACGGCCGGATCCAGGGCTTCGCCGACAGCCTTTCGATCAAGCAAGGGGAGAAGGTGACGATCCACGTCACGGCCCCGAGCGACACCTTGTGGAAGGGCGAGGTCTACCGGATCGGCTGGTACGGAGGCGCCGGCGGCCGATTGGTCACGACGATCTCGGACCGAGCCTCACGAGCGCAACGTCACTTCAGATTCACCAAAGCCGGCAACGAGAACATGATCGAGTGTCAGTGGAAGCCGAGCGCCGAGATCAAGTCCGACAAGTCGTGGACCACCGGCTACTACCTCGTGAAGCTCATCACCAACGACGGTTCGATGAGCTACGTCCCGTTCGTGGTTCGCGACGACCGGCCGAGCACCTATTTCCACCAGGCAAGCGTCACCACCTGGCTCGCGTACAACACTTGGGGCGGCCGGAGCATCTACAGCGATCTGGGCGCGAACAACTTCAAGAAGGCCTACGAGGGTAGATCGCGGCTCGCGTCGTTCGACCGGCCGTTCTCGATGGAGGAACGATTCCTCTGGAACGGCGCCGAACGCTTCCTCGAGTTCGAGATCCAGATGGTCCGCTTCATGGAGAAACGGGGGTACGACGTCACCTACGGAACCAATCTCGAGACCCACACGAGTCCCGAGGTCATCGCGCAGCACGACACGTTCATGTCGGTGGGGCACGACGAGTACTGGACCAAGGAGATGCGAGACAACCTCGAGCTGATCCGCGACTCGGGAGTCAACCTCTGCTTCTTCGGTGCGAACGATGGGTACCGAGCGGTACGGCTCGAAGACTCTCCCGTCGGTCCCCTTCGGCGCATGCGTCACTACAAGGAGTACACCGAGGACCCGCTGCTCGGGAAGGAC
>JAENWQ010000104.1 GCA_016649855.1 Actinomycetota bacterium
CCCCCAGCTCACCCGGCGCGTAGCGGAGCTCTTCGGCGGCGACGTCTATAGCCTGCAGAGGAACCGTGGCCATGGCCCGAAAGCGGTCCGGGCGCTGAGCGATGGCTTCGACGGTGAGCTCGTTCTGGGTGCGCGCCAGCCACGCACCGTCCTCGGGATCGAGCACGTAGGCCGAGAAGTCCATCCACGACGACAGCACCTGAACGTCGACGCCAGCGGAGTCCATCCAGCGCAGGCGGTCCTCCAGATCGAGCATGCCGTTGGGGAACGACTTCGTGGCGTCACGCCCGGCGAAGTTAACGCTCTGTTTGCCGTTGCGCTCCTCGACCGTGATGTTGTGTGCGCCGCCGTCGCTGCGGAGGCGGTCCACCAGCGCCGGCGGGATGAAGTGGCAGTGCAGGTCGATCGACCTCATAGAGCCGCCTGCCTCATGCGCGCGCTGAGCTCGTCGTCCGGCTCGAGCACGAACAGACCGCCGCCGACGCGGTCGGTCACGTAGACGAGGCCGTCGTCGTCGAGGGACGACACGAAGAGGTCATTGATCTGGGTGTCGATCTGACCCGGGGCTGGCTCCGGCACCCAATGCGCCACCTCGACCGGGCGCTCCGCGTCGGCGATGTCGTACACACGCAGCCCGGCGTTGAAGTAGGTGACGAACATCAAGGTCTCGCTGCGGTAGCTACCGGGCCGGTTCTCGTGCAGGTTGTGGGGACCGAAGCGCAGACCCCGGTTGCAGTAGTCGCCCTCGGGAACCGGACACGCCGAGACGACCTTGGGGGCGGCGGGGTCTGACACGTCGAGGACGTGCACCAGCTTCTGCTCCTCGCGACACTTCTCCTTGATGGCCTCGTCGGTGGCGACCACGAGCTTGCGCCCGGGCAGCGGCATGCAGGTGTGGGTGTCGCCACCGGGATTCCAGCCGATCGTGGCGATGTGCTCGGGCCGGCTCACGTCGGACAGATCGAGGATCACCATGCCGGCGTCGCCGTAACCCAGATATCCGAGATCGCCGTCGAGCAACGCGTGGTGGGCCGCGAACCTCTTGCCCTCGGGTTGGTCGAGCACCTCGCCGCCCCCGCGCCACATGCCCGGCCACCACCACCGCCCGGCCTCCACCGGGTGCGTCGGGTCCGACATGTCGACGATCAGGAAGATGCGGTCGTCGAAGCCCTCGGGGACCGCCGACATGTACGCATAGCGGCCGCCGAGCCACACGATCCGGTGCACGCCCTCGCCGGTCGAGTCGAAGTATCCGATCCGGCGCAACTCGAAAGGATCCGAAACGTCGTAGACGAGGAATCCATGGCTGAATCCCTCACCGCCCCGGAAGCGCTCCTCGTTGACGAGCAGAAGACCTCCGGCGAGCTGAACCTTGTGGGAATGGGACCCGGCCGGGGCCGGGATCTGGGTTACCACACGAGGGTGCGCCGGGTCCGAGACGTCCAGTATCGAGGTACCCAGGCCGGAGCCGCCGAGATGGCCGACGTAGAGGGCGTCGCCGTTACGCATGATCTGCATGCCGTCGCCCGTGGAGTTGAGGTCGGAGTAGCCGAGCAGGCGAAGGCCGGAGGCTTCGCGCGTCCCGATCGCGTCGGCGCTCATCACGCCGCCCCCAGCCGATCCGCGAGCCAGTCCGAGATCGCCGGCCGCACGATCGTATGCAGGTTGTTGCACGAGTGATTGCCATCCGGATACAGCCACACGTCTGCGTCGGGTTGAGCGGCGGCGATCTTGCGCGCGTTCTCGACGGGCACGATGGGGTCCTTCTCGCCGTGCACGACGAGCACGGGCATCGCCAGCGGCAACGTCCCGGACAGATCGACCTCGGCCGCGACCTCGGCGACGCCGGCCGCGTCCACCTTCATGAAGTGTGCGAAGTTATCGCGGATCACCTGCTGGAGTTGCTCGAATTCCTTCAGATTGAAGAACCCGGCGATGTCCACCGCCGCCGCGACGGGCACCTCGGGGGCGCACCTCAGCGCCAGGTAGCCGCCGAAACTGGTCCCCAACAGCGCCACGCGGCGGCTCGACAGGTCGGGCTGGTCGCCGATCCAGGCGAACAGCGTCCGCATCGCGTCGACGTAGGCCGGATCGCGGAAGCCGTGCCCGTACCAGGTCTCACCTTGACCGGGTCCCTCGAACGAGAGCGTGGACAGTCCCCTATCGAGCAGGAACGGCTCGAACGTCGAGAACTGTTCCTTGGTCGATTCGAGACCCGGGACGAGTACCACCAGGGGCGACTCGTCCCCGATCGTCCTCAAGTAGCCCACCAGGTTGATCCCTCGCCACGGCACCTGGATCGGCGTCGCGGAAGGTTGCAGCAATGGTGCCGCCGTCCGGTAGGTGTCGGCCATGCGGGTGTGGATACGGCGTCGCGTCGCGTCGTCTCCGGTTATCACGAACTGAGCGAACTGATAGGTCAACGCAGCGCGCCTCAGATGGGCGCCGGCCGTCTGCGAATGCCCTTGCCCCAGGGCATCTCGCCCCAATTCCTCGTACGCCTCACCGGCAGTTTCCCAGGTGCTCCCCCACTGGTCCCAGCGCTCGATCGAGTCGAGGATCCTGGTGACATCGAGATAGTCTAGCCCGTTGGCAAGGAATCGAGGGAACCAGTTGGCGACGACGCGGGCGACCCTGTCGTCGACGTACCTTCCTTTATGTTCGTCTGCGATCGGTTCCTCCATCGGTGACTCCTCGACTTACGGCGCGCCGGGTAGCTCCCTCGGACGACGCCGGGGTCAGGGTCGGGGGAGCCACGGCCCGAAGGCGACGCGGCTCCCCCGACCCCAGGGGTAGGTGGACGAGAGTTGCTAGAGCTCGTCCGGGTTGGGGTTCTGTTCGAGCCCAAGGTTCTCCTGGGCTTCCCAGAGACAACCGAACTCGAAGTGTTCCTTCCAGTCGAAGTCCGCCGGGACGTTCTCGTTCGAGATCATGTCGTCGTTCCAGGCTTCGAACGCGGCCGCCGGCGAACCCCCATCGAGCGACCAGTTCCCGGTGATCTCGGCCTCCCACTCTTCGAGATCGCCCTCACTGGGATCGAGGTTGTACGGCTCGGCCTCGGCCAGGCCCACGGCTTCGTCCTTGTTGTCCATGTAGTCATCGCCCTCGGCCATCCATTGCTTGGCCGCGATACGGCCTTCGAGGTAGGCGCACACGGCGGCCTCGTTCTCCTCGTAGAAGTCGCGGGTGGTGACCCACACCTCCTGCGGCGCGTCCTTGTTCTCCTCGTAGATCATCGTGCCGCCTTCTTGATCCAGCGGGAGAAGGTGGCGCGGCTGCAGTACCGCAACGTCGATCTGCCCGGCGATCAGCGCCGTGAGGCGCTCGTCCGAACCGCCTTCGATCGAGACCCACTCGAGGTCGTCCGGCGCGTAGCCCAGGTCCTCGAGGATGTGCTCGCCGACCGTGATGTTGCGATCGCCCGGGGGCCCGCCGCTGATCTTCAGTCCGGACAGGTCCTCGGGGTCGACCCCCTCGCGGACGCCGAGGAACCAGGCCTCGACATCCTTCTCGACCCCAACGCCGACGAGATCGACGCTGCCCTCGGCCATCGCGGCCCAGATCGCATCGCTCTCACCTTGTGCCACCCACACGTCGCCGCCGATGAGGGCGGCAAGGTACTCGTCTGACGCCGCGACTTCGGCATCCTTGGTGAAGCCTAGGTCGGGCCAGTAACGCTCCTGGGCGACGAGCCACGCCAGCTGGTTCATGAAGTCGTCGTTGTCCATCGCTAGTTGCACGTTGGCGACGCCGAGATCGCCGTCGCCTCCTGAGCCACCACCGCCGTCGTCTCCCCCACACGCAACCGCGACCAGAGTGAGCGCCATCAGCACTCCGATCAATCTCAACCTGCTACGGACCATGGAAACCCCCGTTCTAGTAGGAACCTTCTCTAACATCAGAGCACTGCGGAACTACGCCAGACAGATAGCCTCCTTTCGACATACTGCGCGAGACCCACCATCACCACGCTGAAAGCGACGAACATCAGCAACATCGCGTACACCCTCGAGATGTTGAACACCTTGCCGGCGAGTGCAATCACGTAGCCGATCCCGGTCGCGGCGGTGAACAACTCGCCGACGAAGAGGCCGATCAGGCCGCGGGACATGCCCATCTTCACGCCGGTCCCGATGAACGGGATCGTCGAGGGGATGACGACCTTCGTGAAGAGCACCCGGCGATCGGCTCCGAACGACCGGGCCGCCCTGAGCAGCGACGGCTCTACGGTCTTGATCCCCTCCATGACGATGACCACGATCGCCGGGACCGCGCTCACGATGATGAGCAGATAGCGAGCTCGTTCGTTGATGCCGACCCACAACAGGATCAAGGGCATCATGACGATCAACGGCGTCGCATAGACCGCCCATAGATAGGGCAGCAGGACCTTGTCGAGGATCCTGATCCCTCCGATGAGCAGGCCGAGAGGTACACCGACCGCGATCGCCATCACCATACCGACCACGTAGATCCGTATGCTGACCAGCACGTTGCTGAAGAAGACACCCTCTTCGATCATCTTGGGGTACTGGGCGAAGATCTCACTGAGCTTGGGCAGGAAGATGCGCGGGATGTCGAGGACCGTCGGGATGACCTGCCACAGGACGCAGAAGATCGCCAGATTGATGATGGTTACGACGACCCTCTGCTTGGTCGTGAAACGCTTACGTCCCCGCGGGGCCTTCGGCGCCCGGAGCGGGGCCTTCGGCGCCCGGACGGCTCCCGCCGCGGCGCTCATACGTAGACCTCCTCACGCCACCGGGACATGCGCGCCTCGAGCTTGCGCGACAGCGTGATGAGGATCATCGCCGTTGCGATCAGCACCGCGATGAACGCGAACATCCGAGCCGAGTTGAACGACTTGTAGGACCTCATCACCGCGCCGCCGAGACCGCCGGTGCCGACCATCATCTCGATGATCAGCAAGCCAACGAATCCCCGTGCGATCGAGTTACGGACACCGGTCGCGATGAAGGGCAGCGTGTAGGGGATGATGACGTTGGTGAAGAGGTCCCGCTTTCGGGCGCCGAACGACTGCGCCGCCCGTACCAGGGATTCGTCGACGGTCTGCACACCTTCCTTGCAACTGATCATCATCGGCAGCAGCGCGGACAGGAACACCAGCCACAGCTTCGCTTCGAACCCCAACCCGAACCACAGGACGAACAGAGGTGCCATCGCGAGACGCGGCGTGGCGAACAGCCCCCAGAGGTACGGGGATGCGATCAGATCCGCCCATGCCGACGCCCCGATCAACAGACCGAGGACGATGCCGGCGACGATCGCCATACAGAGGCCGAGGAACAGGGGCTGCGCGCTGTCCACCACCGCGTCCCACAACAACCCGTTGTCCCAGACCTCGAGGAACTGCTGCCACACCTGGACCGGTCCGGGAAGCAGGAAGTCGGTGATGTCGAATGCCACGATCATCAACTGCCAAAGAAGCACGAACGCGGTGAAACTGAGGATGCCCGGCAGCCAGCGGTTCCTCAGGCCGCGCAGTCGGGCTCCGGCCGCTGCGGCTCCTAGACTTCGCGTCGGTGCCGGAACGGTGGCCATCTAGCTCTCCGTCGTCTCCGGCGCCCGTGCCATCAGCCGGGTCTCCCCCGCGAGGAGTTCCCAGATCCTGTCCCGGAGGTCCGTGTACTCGGAGAGGTGTCGGATCTCGCGGCCGTTACGGGGTCGGGGTATCGGCACCGGGAGGATCTCCTTGATGCGCCCCGGGCGGCTGGTCACCACCGCGATCCGATCGCCGAGAGTGATCGCCTCGTCGACGCTGTGGGTGATGAAGATGACGGTCTGTTTGGTTTCGCCGATGATGCGCGCCAGCTCCTCCTGCATAACCTCACGGGTGAGGGCGTCGACTGCGGCGAAGGGTTCGTCCATCAACAAGATGCTGGGTTCGGTCGCCAGCGCTCTCGCCAGACCCACTCGCTGACGCATGCCACCCGATAGTTCCCTGGGGTACGACTTCTCGAAGCCGCTGAGACCAACCAGCTCGATGTAGTGAGGGATCCGGTCCTTGGTGTCGCCGTTCAAGCGCCGTTGCATCTCGAGACCGAATTTGACGTTGTCCTCCACCGATCTCCACGGCATCAGGGCGTAGTCCTGGAACACGACGGCACGATCCTTGCCCGGCCCCCGAACCTCCTCGCCGTGGACCCAAACCTGTCCCTTTGCCGGGAACAGGAGACCCGCCACCACATTGAGGAAGGTGCTCTTCCCGCACCCGCTCGCGCCGACGACCATCAGGAACTCGCCCGCCCGAACCTCGAGCGTGAAGTTCTCGAGTGCTACGAGCTTGTCCTTCTCGCGACTCCGGTCGTACTCGACGGACACGTCGACCGCGCGCACGGCGGGATGCCCACCGGCTCTGTGGTGCTCAGCCACCGTTCCCCCTTGCCGACCGGCTATCGCCGGCTCTGCAAACGATTGCATCTCCCGACCCACCAAAGACCCCCCAGTTGCTACAAACGATTGCAGGAACCCTAGGCTCTGCCGCGAAGCATGTCAACACTGGTTGGTCTATCCGCTCGTCGAGGGCCATCACGAGACCGGGTTGCGGAGCTCGCCGAGGCTTTCCACGCCGCAGACGACCTCGGCTCCGGCGGTGAGGTACTCCTCCGGATCCCGGCCCATGCCGACACCTTCGGGCGTTCCCGTGAGCAGGACGTCCCCGGGCACCAGCGTCATCCCTTCGGACAATCGGACGAGCAGGTCGGCGACAGGGAAGATCATGGCTGCGGTGGTGGCCCTCTGCTTCTCGACCCCGTTCACCGACGAATAGACCACGACATCTTGCGGATCGGCGATCTCGTCGCGGGTCGCGATCCAGGGACCCAGCGGACAGGTGCCGTCGAGGCTCTTGCCCTTGATCCACTGGCCGCCGTGCCGGAGCTGCAGATCCCGAGCCGAGACATCGTTGGCCACCGTGTAGCCGAACACGTGCTCGAGTGCGTTACCGGCAGTGAGGTCTCTGCCTCGTTTCCCGATCACCACGGCCAGTTCGGCCTCCCAGTCCAGCTGGCCGGTCACTCCGGCGTGTGACGGGATGTCGTCGTAGGGACCGATGACGCTGGTACGGGACTTGGAGAAGAAGGCAGGATGCTCGGGGAGTTCCTCGCCGCGTCGAGCGGCTCCTTCCTCGAAGTGCTTGTGGTAGTTCCACCCCACACAGAAGATGTTCTCCGGCACGAAAGGAGCGGCGAGCCTCGTGCCCTCCAGGGGCACGCGCGCGCCGGAGGAGATGGCCTCCGACACGGCCGCCAGAGCCTGGGCCCCGCCACCGATCAAAGCGTTGGTCGACTCGAACGCAGCGCCGAGGTCGACTATCTCCTTTCCGTCGACGACGCCGGGGCGCTGGCCGTCGGCGGAAAGGAACGTGACCAACCTCATCCGATGCCGCCGGCTTGCTCGATGATCTCTGCGACCTCGACCGCCGCTCCGTCGCGCTCGTCGGACTCCAGGGCCGCATAGATCACCGCGAGGGCACGCACCGCCTCGTCGGCACCGACCTCGACCTTTGCCTCCCCACGGATCGCCAGGGCGAACTCCTCGAGCTGCTCACAGAACATGTCGGTCGCGGGGAGGTCGACGGTCTCTCGCTCCGATTGCCCGTGCAGCTGGGACTTCAGCGAGCTGTACTTGTCGGCCAGGTGGGATTCGTCCCAGTGGGTGAAATCGAGGTCGTAGAAGAGATTGGCCTTGGTCCCGAGCAGGTTCAGCGTGTAGACGCCGGGCGAGGCCCACCCGCACCCGAGATAGGCGAGCATCCCCGCCTCGAACTCCAACACCGAGATCGTGGCGTCGGGGATCTCGGCATCCGTGTAAAGACGCTTGGTCGTGCAATTGACCTTCTTCACCGGGCCCAGCAGGGCCTGGAGGTTGTCGGCGTGGTGCACCCCGAGCTGGATCAATGGGCCGCCCGGGCTCTTCGACTTGTACCAGCGCCAGTTGTCGGGCGTCAGTTCGAGCCCACGCTCGTTGCTGAAGTTCGCCTCGGCGATCGAGACCTCGCCCAGTTTGCCTTCGGCGAGCCATCGCTGCATCACCCTGGCGCCGGAGAGCCTGCGGGCGCTGTGCCCCACCGCGAAGACGTTCCCGCTCGCCTTCACAGCCCGGGCGATCGCGGTCGCGTCCTCCATCGTGTTGGCGATCGGCTTGTCGGTATAGACCGCCTTGCCGGCCTCGAGCGCCTGCTCGATCACCCCCCGGTGCGTGTCGTTGGGAGTCGTCACAAGCACGCCTTCGATCTCGTCATCGGCGAGCAGTTCCTCGTAGGTCGATGCGGCGCGAGGGATCCCGTACTCCTCTTGGAAGGCGGAGCGTTTCTCTTCGGTGCGGCTGAAACAGCTGACGAGGTCGATGACGTCGCCGCGCCCCGCTCCCCTCGCCAGCACGCGCGCCCATCTGCCGAGGCCGACCGAGGCCAGCCGCACCTTGTCCGTCATGAAGGTCCTCCCTCTGCACCGTCTCCGATTGATGTGTCGAGTTCTTGGATGTTGCTCCCCAGATCGGGATCGGAGAAGAAGCACGCCAGTCTCACCGCCACACCCTGGTCCGCGAGCGTGGCATGCGGCGTGTTGGGCGCGACGATGATGCAGTCCCCCTGCGCGACCGGAGTGGTGACACCGCCCTCCCAGAAGTGACCCGCTCCTTCGATCACGTACATCGCCTCGTACGAGCGAGGGTGCAGGTGGGCAGTGCGCGTGCCGGGATCGACGGTGACGATGCGCATCGAGAGGTCGAGGCCGTCCATCCCCACGAACGGATC
>JAENWQ010000085.1 GCA_016649855.1 Actinomycetota bacterium
AGGTAGCGGCACGCTCCGTACGTCTCGGTGCCCGAGGTCCCGTCCCGGAACGACAGGAACAGGCCCCCGCCGTAGCCCTCTACCCACAGACAATCGAGCGACCGGTGCTTCCCGTAGAGATCGAAATGGACCGTCCCGTAGCGCGTGAAGCCGTAGGTGCCGTCCGTGCTCGTGGTGATGTCGAAGTGCTCCTGCTCGGCGACGACGACCTCACCGAGAACCCTGGCGGCGGGGTCGTGATCGAAGTATGGGAGCTCCTTGAAGTCAGCGCCCTCGGGGACCGGCGTCTGCGGATGTGTCCGGAACATCTCGTCTCGGGTATCCCGCCAGTCCTTCCACGCGGCGTAAGGATCGGCGGCCTCTCTGACGCGCGCGTAGAGCGCAAAGATGCGTCGCTTCCAATCGAGCAGCTCGGCGACGTCTCCGGGTCGCATCTCCATCGCGCTCTCCCTAGCTCTCGGCCTGCTCGTCGGGCTTCCTTATGAAGATGAACGAGAGGAAGCCTCCACCGGCGCACAGGGCCGCGGCGATCAGCATCGTGCGCGCGAACCCGGAGTTGAACCTCTCTGCGGTAGCGCCCGCCTCGCCCGCGATGCCCCCTGCGATCGGCAGTATCGCGACCGCCAGCGCACCGGCGGTGCGCGCGACCGCGTTGTTCACTCCCGAGGCAACTCCCGCGTAGCGCGACGGAGCGGCCGCTAGGACCGCGGTCGTAAGAGGGGCGACGGTGATCCCAAGACCGACGCCGAAGACGACGATCCCGGGGAGTGCGGTGGTGAGGTAACGCGTGCCGGGCTCGATCGCCGCCATGAGACCAAGTCCCACGGCGGCGACCAGCGGGCCGACCGTCATCGGCAGACGGGGACCGATGCGCGTGGCGAGGGCCCCGGTCCGCGACGACATCACGAGCAACAGCAACGTCACCGGCACCAGCGACGCCCCCGCTTCGAGCGGGGAGTAACCGAGCACGGTCTGGAACTGGATGACGACGAGGAACATCGCGCCGCTCAGAGCTCCGTAGATGAGCAGCGTCGCCGCGTTCGCTCCGGAGAACTGCCGCGATCGGAACAACGAGAGGTGGAGCATCGGCTCCTTCTTGAGCGCCTCGATCATCACGAACGCCACTGACGCCACGACACCGAGGACGAGCGCTCCGTAGATCGACGGAGAGTCCCAGCCGACGACGGGACCTTCGATGAACCCGTACAGGATCCCGCCGAGCGCGACGGCAGCGGCGAAGGCCCCGGGAACATCCGGTCGCTGGGCGCCCTCTTCGTCGCGGGTTTCGGGGACGTGCTTCACTGCGATCCAGACCGCGATCGCGGCAAGCGGGAGATTGATCAGGAAGATCATCCGCCACGACACCGCGTCGATCAGAAAGCCGCCGAGGAAGGGACCGAACGCGGTCGTGACCCCAGCGAGGCCGGACCACGCCCCGATCGCCCGGCCCCGGTCGGCGGGGTGGAAGCTCGAGGAGATCATCGCGAGGCTGCCGGGAACCAGCAGTGCCGCGGCCGTGCCCTGGAGTGCCCGCGAGATGTTGAGTACCGCGATGTTGGGGGCAATCGCGCACAGCGTCGAGGTGGCCGCGAACCCGATCAGACCGAAGACGAACATGCGCCGCCGCCCGTAGAGATCTCCGAGCGACCCGCCGGTCAAGAGCAGCGCGCTCAGCGTCAAGAGATAGGCATCGATCGTCCACTGCACCCCTGCGAGCCCGGTGTTGAGGTCCTCCCGGATCGTCGGGATGGCGACGTTGACCACCGTGGAGTCGAGGAACGCGATCCCCGAGCCGAGGACCGCAGCGAGGATGATCCACTTCCCGGTCGCGCTGCTATAGCGAACGCTCGCTTGCGACTTCACAACGGACGGGGGCATGGGTTGAGGATATCCAGGGGCTACTCACGCACGCAGGTTCCCGGGATCGGTCCCTTTTCGCCGGTTACCCTCTCTAGCCGAAGCCCTGAATACATGTTCTACGTGTATTAGAGGATATGTGGCACAGGATGAGAAACCTACAGTTATTGGATCAGCTCGTCGCCGAGGGGAAAGATGTCGTGACCCCCTCGCTAGTTCACCCTGCTCGAACGATCCAAGAGCGCCTCGATGGCTTCGCTGAGGTTGAGAACTGTCGCACCCTGAAAAGATAATGACCTTGTCGGGCGAGTTACTTCGGCGCGGTGACGGGAGAAGAGATGGAGAGCTCAGGTTCCCAGGAGCGCCCGAAAGGAGAGGCGCCTACTGGCTTTTTGCTGGCCCAAGAGCCGCCGAGCTTCGAGCCAGAGCCAAACCAAGCTCATGACCAGGGGTTCTCCAAGTGGGCCCAGATGGATTTGAACCATCGACCTCACCCTTATCAGGGGTGCGCTCTAACCGAGCTGAGCTATGGGCCCTCGGGGCGTGCATATTACCCGGCCCACTCCGGGGTCTTCTCGAACGCGCAGAAGGGGCGGCTAGGCCGCCCCTTCTGCTCCGAGTGAGTTGGTCGCTGCTAGTTGTTTAGGCCGAGCCCCGAGATGATGTCGTCCTTGGGCCTGGCCCCCACGACCTGCGCCGAGAGGTTGCCATCTGTGAACAGGGCGATCGTCGGGATGCTCATGACCCCGTACTTCGCCGCCAGCGCCGGCGCCTCGTCGATATTGAGCTTGACGATCTTGACCTTGCCCTCGTACTCCGCCGAGATCTTCTCGAGCTCGGGGGTCACGAGGCGACAGGGGCCGCACCACTCCGCCCAGAAATCAACGATCACCGGGGTGTCGGACGCGAGGACGGACTCGTTGAAGTCCTGCTCGCTTACCGCCTGGATGTCAGCCACTGAGATTGCCTCCTAGTTGTTTGCCGCTGTCAGCAAAAACCTCGCCCACGAGCCTATATTCCCGGCCCCCGGTCTCCCGGCTCGTAGAGACTACGTAGTTCGCCCCATACTCCGCGCCGCTCTCTCCTCGTAGCCTGGAAGCGTACGGCCCGCACCTAGTGATGGGATCACGTCGATGACGCGTAACGAGGGTATTGGCGCAGTCGTCTTTCGAACCCTGAGCGTAGCGGTCGCCTTGGCGATCGTTCTTGCTCTGGCCCCCGCATCGAGCGGAGCCGATACCGGCCGGGCTGCAAGACGCCTCGCCAAGGGAACTTCCAAGAGCCCCTTCCGCACTGCCTCCGAGCTCCGCACCGCGGCCGCCGAGGAAGGTTCGGTGCGCGTGATCGTCGGTCTCGAGTCTTCCTTCGCACCCGAGGGTGGGCTGTCGTCGAAGCGAGTTGCCGCGCAGCGCTCCGGGATCAGGGACGTACGGCAGGCACTCTTGCGAGACCTCGGGGGCAGCCGCTACGAGGTCGTCCGCCGGTTCGACTCCATCCCGTACGTCGCGATGGAGGTCTCGGCGGCCGCGCTCGCTCGTCTCGAGGCGTCCGGCGCGGTATCGAGCGTCACCGAGGACGCCGCTTTGCCTCCGCTCCTCGCCGAGAGCGTCCCGCTGATCCAGGGTCCGACCATGTGGTCGGCGGGCTTCACGGGCGTGGGCCAGACCGTCGCCGTCCTCGATACGGGAGTCGAGTCGGCCCACTCCTTCTTCGGCGGCCGGGTTGTTTCCGAGGCGTGCTACTCGCGCAACGATAGCTGTCCCAACGGGCTGGACAGTCAGACCGGCCCCGGTGCCGCCGTGCCCTGCACCTACGCGCCGGAGCAGTGCCTCCACGGAACCCACGTTGCGGGGATCGCCGCGGGGAGCGGAGTTCCGTTCTCCGGAGTTGCCAAGGAAGCGAGCATCATCGCGGTGCAGGTCTTCTCGGAGATCACGGGAGCGGACTGTGGAGGCGGCGTCGATCCCTGCGCGTTGTCCGCGAATTCGGACCAGATCGCAGGGCTCGAGCGGGTCTACAGCCTGCGAAACAACTACGACATCGCCTCGGTCAACCTGAGCCTCGGCGGGGGCGTATTCACTGGCCTCTGTGACGACGAGAGCCCGGCCTACAAGGCGATCGTTGCCAACCTTCGTTCGGTGGACATCGCCACGGTCGTCGCCGCCGGCAACGCGTTCTTCGTCGACGCGATCGGGTTCCCTGCGTGCCTCTCGAACGTCGTGAGCGTTGGCTCGACCACGAAGACCGACCAGATCTCGCCCTTCTCTAACCTGTCGTACGTCGTCTCGTTGCTGGCCCCCGGTTCGGACATCAACTCCTCGGTGCCCGGGAACTCGTTCGCCATTCTTAGCGGAACCTCGATGGCTGCCCCCCATGTGGCCGGCGCCTGGGCCCTGCTCAAGAATGCGAACCCGGGGGCTACCGTGGGCGAGATCCTGAGTTCGCTTCAGGCGACGGGCACGCTCGTCACAGATGCCAGGCTCCCAGATGGTGTCACCAAGCCGAGGATCAATATCGCGGATGCCAGCGCGCTGCTCGGCACCGGTGCCCCACTGCCGGAGATCACCGGCGTCAAGGATGCTCCCGATCCCTTCACACCGTTGGGCAGGAAGCACAAGAAGGTGAAGATCTCCTGGGTGCTGCCGCAGTACGTCCAGGGCTTCAGCATCAGCATCTACAAGAAGAGCGGGGTGCTGGTCACGACCCTTTACGACGGCGATCTCGGCGTGGGCCGTTGGTACACCCTGTGGAACGGTAGGGCGAACGGAAGGGTCGTCAGGGCCGGTACCTACATCTACATCCTCAGAGCGGTCGACGACGCCGGGAACGTCGTCACGAAGCAGGGCAAGACCACGCTCAAGAGATAGATCGACCGGGGATTCCCGCACCGAACTCACCTTTGAGGAGTTTTCCGTGCGTACGTTCGACCGCTAGGGACCTCAAAGGTGGTTTGGGCGCGGAACCGGCGATCGTCAACTCATCGTTCTATCGAGAACCTCAACCCGGCGGCATCAAGGGTGGCCGTCGCTCCGAGCGGGAGCGTGAGCATCGGGTCGGTGTGACCGAGATCGACATCCGCCAAGACCGGGATGCCGGCAGACTCGGTGTGTCGCGCGATCACTTCGAAGAGCGCCTTCTTGGCCTCTTCGTCGTACCCGTAGGGCCGCCCGATGACCAGACCGGCGATGAGGTCGAGAACGCCGTCGCGCTCCAGCGTCGTCAGGTAACCATAGACATGCGCCGGTGACGGCGACTCCTCCGATGTTTCGAGGAACAGGACCGCACCACCGGGGTCGATCCAGATGTCGGTCCCGCGCACGTGCCACGCGATCGTTTCCAGACACCCGCCCAAGAGCGACCCCTCCGCCCGCCCGGGTCTGATGCACACCCAACCGTTCCCTTTATGGAGCGTGCGAGGACGCTCCAGGTCGCGCTTCTCGTCCCAGTCGAGGAACTCATCGGTCCATTCCTCTGCGGGTTCGAACGCCAGCGGTTCCGAGTGCAACCACGCGGCCCGGAGCCACCTATCGGTGTAGGGGAGAACCTGAGGATGCTCGCCCAGTTCCGAGACGAGCGCGGGTCCGTAGAACGTGGTTGCCGCCGATGGACGCAAGGACGACGGAGACTCCCGGGTCGGCGAATGCTTGATTGATGTCGTCGGCCCGCTGCTCGCCGGTACCGGCGGTCCATCCGGTGCTAAGGCCCGCGTTCGGCATGATCTTGACCTCGAACCCGAGCGACCTCAGGTACGCGACGCCGTTCTCGACCCGGTGCGGCCACTCGGCGACCGCCGGGAAGGACGGACTGACGATCTAGCCACCGCCTGGTCCGAGCCCCTGATCCTCCGTTTTGCCGAGATTACGTAGTTTTTGCCACAGGGCACGAGAGGACCTGTCGAAGCAACAGCACAGGGCCCCGGAGCGCTGCGCTCAGCCCGGGACCTCCAAGGAAGAAGGGACGCTATGAATACGCGAAGCCTGCTTGTCGCCGTTGCCGCCGGAATGCTCGCACTCGCCGTCGCCCTGCCCGCCGCGGCGGATACAACTACCGCCACGGTCACCGTGACGGGCGGATCCCTGTCGATCACCGCGCCGGCAGCCGCCGGCAGTCTCGGAACCTGGGTCAACAGCGTGGGCGGGGGAACCATCAGCGGCCCCCTCGGCCAGGTGCAGGTGAACGACGCGCGCAGCGCCGCCGCGGGTTCTGGCTGGGTAGTGAGCGTCATCTCCACCGCCTTCACACCCTCAACGGGACCGGCGATCCCCGCCAGCGCGGTCGGCTACACCGCCGGGACGATCACGAAGGTGGGCACCGCGACCTACACGGCGAATAATCCGGGCAACCTCACCGGTGTCGTTCCCGCGGTCACCGCGACCGGGATCACCGGGGACAACTCCGCTACCTGGAACCCGACCATCAACGTAGCGGTTCCGGGAGGCATGACTGCCGGTGTCTATTCCGCGACGGTCACCCATTCTGTTCTGTAGGTACGTGCGGGCGGTCCGGCCCCTCACACGCTGCCTTCTGGCCTCCCTCGCCTTAACCGCCATGATCGCCGCGCCCGCCGACGCGTCCGCCGGGAGCATCGGGCTGCGGCTCCTCGACGCCCCGGCAACCGAACAGGGCGATCCTCGAGCGCAGGTCTACATCGTGGATCACCTCGCTCCGGGATCGGTTATCCATCGCCGGATCGAGGTCTCCAACACCGCGACTTCCACCGCGCACGTCGTCCTATATCGGGAACGACTTACTTGACTCACCTAGGCCGGGGGATGCTCTTCGTCGTAATGATCTAGCGTCGCCCTAGCTGTTTCTGGATCCCTGTGGATTGCCGCAGCCAATTGAAGTCGATGGAACTCCTCTCGGTGCTGCGCAACAACTGCCTTCCAGGTGTCGTCCTCGTAACCGCCGTGTGGCTTTGCGAACTCCTCAAGGACAAGAAACTCAACGAGGTCTTCAAGAGAAGGCCGATAACGCTTCCCTCCTACTGGGAGGTGCAGACTCTCCACTTGCACATGGCTGGTTCGGTCAGAGCGTTCGAAGAACTCCTCCCACGGTTCAGACTCGACGGCAATGTGGAAATGAGCGACAGGGTAGTCCTCCTTGTTTCGCTCGTAGTCGTAGTGAAAAAGAGGTTCCTCATCGTCGGCATTCAGATAAAGGGCGTACCGGCTTGTAGCGACTGCTAGATTAAGACGGTCGGTAAGAAACAGTGTGTGCATCAGATCGAGATAGCAACGAGGGTCAGCCTTGCCAGTTGTAACCGGGATTGGCGCGGTGATGAAGTTATTCTTGCTGACCTTGTAACCGACCAGACAGCGCCCATCCTCCAACAGAACCGCACTGACGCGGATGCCTTTCGTGATGGTTCCATTCAAGAGCGCGGCTAGAGAGCCGTTCGCAAAGTCAAAGGCTTGTTTAAGAAGGTTAGGCGGTTTGGGCAAAGTGCTCTATGACCGACCAGAGCGCACGGGCCTTCTTGGATTGAAATTCGCCAAGGCGCGCCTGCTCACGCAACTCCTCAAAAGAGATGCCTAGGTCGTCAAGATGAGCGTCGATTGTTTGTTTGACCTGATCCGCTGTAACGACGTCCACGATGTCTTCTGGGGACATCATTGCCTCCTCTAGAAACCTGCTCCTGTACAGGTTCTTATCGGCAGTGTAGTCACCTACCACGACAAAAAGCACGTCAAACTTGCAAGAGATTGGTGATTTAGGCACTTAACTCACCTATTAGCGCCCTGGGCGCTACTCCATCGTCCATTCATTGAAAGGTCGACTCGGGAGAACCCGGCGCCTGCGGAACGGCGGGGCTAGCGGGGTCTCGATCGTTTCGTTGACCGCCAAACGTTCAACCGACGGGCAGCCGGTGGTCCTCGCGACCGTGCATAACACCGGCGGCCGGGCGCTCGACATGAACGGAACCCTGGAACTCTTGGGCGGCCCCGGCGGGCTCAGAGCCGGGCCGTACCCTGCAACCCTCGGTACCACCCTGGCGATCGGCGACACGGAGCCCGTCACGATCGTCTTGGACAAGGCGCTACCAGCCGGCCCGTGGGACGCACGGATCACCTTGCACAGCGGACTGGTCGAACGCAGTGCCCGAGCAACCATCACCTTCCCCGACGCGGGGGCAGCGCCCTCAGTGAACACCACGTCCCCCCGACCCGGATGGCTGTATCCAGTTATCGTCGGTTTCGGCATAGCAGCCCTGCTCGTCGAACTCAGGCGACGCCGGCGTCGACCCACCGTTCAAGGAAAGCCCATCGTGGTGATGACTGTGCCGATCCCTCCATCGGCCCCGATCGTTTCGCCGCTAGACTGATCCCTCTGGGGCGGTAGCTCAATCGGTAGAGCACCTGCTTTGCAAGCAGGAGGTCGTCGGTTCGATCCCGATCCGCTCCACCGCGCGAACCGCGCCTTCTGGTCACGCGGACAGCGTCGATACGCCATAGGGGCTAAGCCGAGGGTCCCGAGTGACGATCGTTAGCCCTTCGGCGAGTGCCTGTGCCACCAGCATCCGATCGAACGGATCATCGTGGTGGCGCGGCAGAGTTCCGGCCGAGCTGACGAAGACGACGGATGCTGGGTTTGCGATCGCGCCCTTGCCAGGCGCCCGGCGAGCGGGGCCCCTGGGCTTCCTTATAGAGAGGTCTGGTCCAGCGCCTATTCGAGCTCGCCGAGCTGCAGGAACGCGGAGGGATTCTGTATACGGATGCCGCGCCATTCCAGCAGATCGAGTAGATGGTGGTCACCCGAAACGATCACGTCAGCCTTCCCTGCGAGAGCGGCCTCGAGCACTCGGTTGTCTGCCGGGTCCGTCTGGATCTCGTCGACGACCTCCTCGGGCTCGACGATCTCGGCAAGCTGCGCCACTCGTCCGCCGCCTTCCTCTGCGCAGATGGGTTCCCATCCGAACTTCTCGACCAGAACGCGAACTAGCTCGACAAGCAGTGGCCGTGAGGTGATCAACCACACCCGACGTTCCACAGCGGGTCTGTAAGCGCTCTCTGGTGACCCGCCCGGGAACACGAAAGCCGATACCAACACGTTCGTGTCAAGCGCGACTCTCAACGAGCCCGGAACTCGTGGATAAGCTTTTCGACGTCGCCCTCGTCGTGGATCCCGAGCTCGCGCGCTCGGGCCGCGCCGTAGCGTTGGAGAGACTCGAAGCGCTGTGTCTCGCGCCAGGTCTGGTAGACCAGAAGCATCTCCCTAAACATCTCGCTCTTGTTGCGTCCCTCCTGTTGCGCGATGTCGTCGAACTCCCGGACCGCCTCCGGAGGAACGGAGAAGGTGATGATCTTGGTGGTCCGCTTTCGCGGGGCGCTCATTAAGACGGAGTATTACCGAGCCGGTCTCCTCTAATAAGCTCAAGGCGACAAGTCCGTCGCGGCGCTGGCCAGGAAACGATAGGTCCACTCCTCCGCGAACTTCCGGGAGTCGGCGAACGTGATCTGTATCTCTGGGTAGCGGACGTGTAGTCGGGACAGGACGTCGGCGATCCATCCCGAGTCGACGTGTTGGAGGCGGAAGAGCTCCCCGTAGCGGCCCTCGACCACTATGGCTGCGCAGGGCACTTCGGCGAGGCGTTGCATCTGGAAGACCAAAGTGCCGTCGGAGAGGCTGGCAACGAAGTTCTCCAGGGTCTTTCTTTCGACGGATGCGATCAAACCCGCGCTGCCACCGACCGCGTAGTCGCCCGCGGGGAGCGCGGACCGTTGCGTTTCAACCGATCGCCCAGAGAAGCGGTATGGGTAGCGCTCCCGCGAGTCCACCAGGATCATGAGGCCGGTGCTGCTTCGTCTCCGTGGAACGCGGGCGCCGGGATTGGCCGTTCTGGCCGTCTTCTGGGTCTGCCAGAAGATCGCGGGGCGCCCCCGGACCTCGGTGAAGACGAACTGCGACCGGGCCAATCGAGAACGATCGAGCACCAGGTCGATCGCGGCCCCGCGCCTGCGACAGATGGTTGGGGCGACGCGTTCGAGAACCTCGGCGTCCTCGGGCCATCCGTGCTCGAGGGGGTGGCAGTAGACGCGTGCCGCCCGGGGCCAAGTGTCTCGTGCCTTAAGGAGGAGGCCATCGTCGACCGGCACATGGAGCAGGTAGGGCAACTTGCTCTCGGTGTCGGGGTTGCGCGCCACGACGAAGAAGCCGGTGAGTTCCACGGCTCCATTCTGGTCGATTCCGGCACGCG
>JAENWQ010000080.1 GCA_016649855.1 Actinomycetota bacterium
CCGCAACCCCCAAAGCTCTCGGCCTGCGGGCCTTCGTTCGTGTGCGACCGGTGCGTCCACCGCAGCACATCTCACGACGGGCAATCCCCATCGCCCGACCTGCGTGGGTCTGATCAACTCCCGACCGGCGAACATGCCTCCTCGCGCGTCACACTGGGTCAATCTCGGGGCTGATCGGTGGATTCGGGCTAAGGCTAGCTCTAGCTGGCGCGACGGGCGCGTGCGCGACGGCGCTTGAGCGAGGCGCGCTCTTTGTCGGTCAGTCCACCCCAGATGCCGTACTTCTGGTTGGTCTCCATCGCGAACTCGAGACACGATTCGCTTACGGGGCAACGCTGGCACACGGCCTTAGCGCGAGCCTCACGGGCCTGCTTTTCGAGCTCCGACTCGCCCTCTTCACCGAAGAACAGAACGTTGTCGTACTCCCTGCAGGCTGATTCGTCCTGCCAATCCATCTCGTCCGGCTACACCCTCTGGGCGAGCCGATCCCTCCTCCATGTTCTAGTGCTGCCTCTTAGTGCGCTTGTTAACGAGCACTCTTGCGGTAGCGCCCTGTAACCGGCAACGCGGGCTCCGGGGTGACTATTCCGTACGAGCGCCGCGGCCAAGCCGGCCCGGCATGGAACGCCCGGTCCAGCAGAGCAGCTTCGAAGATTCTAGAGGTCGTGTCAATGGCCACCCGCTGATCGAACCTCTTTGCCTGTAAAGAACGCCTAAGGGACCCCCGGGGACGGACCTTCGTCCGTCCCCGGGAACCCTTCCACTACTTCTCGCAGTTCGAGACCTTGTCCTTGCCCTTGCCCCCGACGCAGGTGTCCTTGCCCGGGCCTCCGTTGATCAAGTCGTCCCCCGCACCACCCTTGAGGTTGTCGTTACCGGAGCCGCCCCGCAGCTTGTCCTTGCCCTTTCCGCCCAGGAGGCGGTCCTTGCCGGAGCCGCCAGAGGCCGAGTCGTTTCCTCCACCACCGGCGATGGTGTCATTGCCCCCCTGGCCTTTGAGGTGGTCACTGCCCCCGCCGCCCTCGATCTCGTCGTTGCCGTTGCCACACTCGACGATGTCGTCACCGCCCATGGCCTTGACGGTGTCATTACCGTCACCGCAGATGATCAGGTCGTCGCCCGCAGTGCCGACGAGCACGTCGTCTCCGTCGGTGCCACAGATGACCCCGGGATCGTCGCATCTCGGATCGATGGACGCATCGGTCCACGTGATCGTGACCGAGTCCTGACACTGACCGGCTGGGGCTCCGGTGGGATCGCCTGCAGCACGATCGCACTCATCCACCTCGGCAGGCTCACCCGCTCCGGTGTCCTCGGCGATCGTGGCCGTGACCACTTGTTCGCCCTCTGTGTCCGAGACCAGATGGGTCTTGGCCTTGCCGGTCTGATCGGTCGTGCCGGCCGCATCGGCAGGCGTGGCGAAGTCGCCCTCGCCGGTCTCCTCGAAGACCACGTCGACCCCTCCGAGCTCGTCGCCGGTGGCGTCCTTGACCGTACACGTGACCTCGAACGTGGAGCCCACGTCGCCGTCGCCGGTGGCGGGCAAACAGTCGATGGTCCGCGCTGCGGCGCCGGTCCAAGTCTTGGCGACGACATCGGTGCCGTTCGGCTCGTCACCTGTCAAGACCCATGTCGGAGTCGTTTCGTCCCTCGGCTCGTTGACGTTGGCCTCGACGGTCGCGTTGCTTCCATCGGCGTCTACCCACGCCCGGTAGGTGGTCTCTCCGGGGGCGGTCGATGCCGCCGCCGGGTGGGTCACGGTGCACGTCCCGTTGGCCGCGGTGGTGCAGGTGAGGTCCGGGGACGTGTTCGAGGCCGCAGCATCCGTATCGTTGGCGCCGGACATCTCGACGTCGATCGCTTTGCCGGCCGCTGGTGTGCTATCGGCTGCCTTGGTCGCGGTGCACGTGATGATGTGAGCGGTCCCCACCGGGTTGGATTTGGTTTCGGGCTGGCAGTTGAGCACGAACTCATCGGCCACGGCCGCGGTCCACGTCACGTCGACCGCATCGGTGGTGTTGGGTTCCTCCACAAGGAACCAGGCCGGGTCCTCTGTCAGCGCCTCGCCCCGAGGCTCGTCTGCTGCCATGCCATCGCCGGCCGGACCGGCGGTCGTCGGGTCGACGGCGTCCAATCCATCGTGATCGATCCATCCGCGTACGAGGTTCGTGCCTACCACGGCGGACGTGAAGGACACGGTGCAGGTCGTTTGAGCAGCGGCCACGACGCACCCGAGGTCGGGAGACATCGGGGTGTTGCCGTCGTTACCTGTCCCCGGAACGTCGTTCAAACCGTTGGGCGTAGACGACACCTTGGTGATCACGGGGCCGCTCTCGACCTCGAAGTCGATCTCGATCGGGGTAACGGCCGCCGCGCTCACAGTAGCAGTCAACACGTGAGTGGTGCCGACCTCTGCATCTACGGTCTCCGGGGTGACCTCGAGAGTGCTGGTGCCGTGATTGGCCCGGGCCGGGCCGGCCATCAGGGGGACCAGCACTCCAACCAGCAACGCTACGGCGGAACAGAACGACAGCGACTTCATCCCCAGTGGGGGAGACGTATTCATGCACGCACTCCTTCCAAGCAGACGGACCTAAGCAGGATCGACCGGATCATCCTTCCCGGCGATTCCCAACCTATGCATCGAAACCAAAACGAGAACCTAAGGACCAATTCTGCGAGCAGGCTCTGTTCCCTGCATCCGAGGCGGTGCTGGACCTGATCGATTCCTCGCATCCGGGAACGGACCTCTATCATGCGGAAATGGACGAACCGAGCCGCTACCGGGTGGTGCTGGTCGACGATCACGACCTGCTCCGCCGCGGGATGAGGACGATGCTGGAATCCGAACCCGATATCGAGGTCGTGGGGGAGGCCTCGGATGGCTCAGAAGCATTCAAACTGGTTGAATCCACCCTCCCGGATGTCGTTCTGATCGACGTGATCATGCCGAACAAAGACGGCATCGAGGCCACCAAAGAGATCAAGGACACCTTTCCGAAGATCGGAGTGGTGGTCCTGTCCGGGCACGACGAGCAGCAGTTCATCTTCGACGCGCTCAAGGCCGGGGCGTCCGGATATCTCCTCAAGACGGCCGAACTCGACGAGGTGATCGCCACCGTCAAATCGGTGGCCCGGGGCGAGGCCAAGCTGGATCCGGCCCTGGCAAGTCAGGTTCTGACCGAATTCCAGACCTATCAGCGAGCGGACGTCTCCGAGGTCTACCAGCCGCTTACACCGCGTGAGAAAGAGATCCTCCAACTGATGAGCGATGGTCTGCCCAACAAGACGATCGCGTCGCGTCTCAACATCTCCGAGCGCACCGTTACGACGCACGTGGCCAACATCTACTCCAAGCTCCACGTGAACAACCGCGTTTCCGCGATCCAGGAAGCGATGCGACGACGACTCCTCGACTTCCAGTAGAGCGATGGCCGAGGACCCTGGCAACGAAGCACTCGGGGAACGGTTCAGGGCGCTGCCACCCGTCGACCGGCTGCTCGCCGGGCTGAGCGACCTCCCCCACCTGGTCGCCCGGGACGTTGCTCGTTCGGCCCTCGATCGCGCGCGAGCGCTCATCCGCGCCGGGGGACAGATCACCGAGGACGGCGTGGCGGACATCGCGCGCCGGCTCGCCGACGAACACTCGCTCCAGCTCATGACCCCGGTGATCAACGCGACCGGGGTGATGATCCACACGAACCTGGGTCGTGTCCCGTTGGGAGAATCGCAACTGGAAGCTGTTCGTAGGGTGGCGGGCGGCTATTCGAACCTCGAGTTCGATCTCGTCGGAGGACGTCGCGGCGATCGCTACGCGCGTGCTCGCAGAACGATCGCCGCCCTCACCGGCGCAGAGTCGGCCGTGGTGGTCAACAACAACGCCGCCGCGGTGCTGGTGACGTTGTCCGCCCTGTGTGACGCCAAAGAGGTGCTCGTGAGCCGGGGCGAGCTGATCGAGATCGGAGATGAGTTCCGCATCCCCGACGTCACGGCTTCCTCGGGCGCCCGTCTGGTCGAGGTTGGAACCACCAACCGGACCCACCTCTCCGACTACGAACGGGCGATCACCCCGGCGAGCGCGGCGATCCTCAAGGTTCATCCGTCCAACTACCGCGTCGTCGGATTCACCAGTGCCGTGACGACCAAGGATCTGGCGCGACTCGGACGGGGGCGCGGAGTGCTCCTGATCTACGACATGGGATCGGGATCGCTCGATGACGCAAACGAAGGATGGACGGCCGGCGAGCCGAAGGTCTCTCATGCGATCGAACACGGGGCCGACATCGTGACCTTCTCCGGAGACAAGCTCCTGGGCGGGCCACAGGCCGGGATCATCGCCGGTCGCAAAGACCTGATCGATCGCATCGCACGGCATCCCCTCATGCGCGCCGTTCGCCCCGGCAAGATGTCCCTCGCCGCGCTCGAGGCAACGCTCACGCTCCATCTCGAAGGCCGAAGGAACGAGCTCCCGCTCTGGCGTATGGCGTCCGCGACGGCCGAGCACCTCGAGGAACGAGCGACCTCGTTGGCACAGGTCCTGTCCGAACGCTTGAACGATGCCAAGGTGGAGGCCCGTCTCGTCGCGGCCGTCGCCGGTGGTGGAACGTTGCCGGACACCGAGCTTGCCTCGTGGGCCATCGCGGTAACGCATCCCGAGATCGGTGCGGCCGAGATCCAGCGCGCGCTGCGGATGCGCGCCCGCCCGGTCGTGGGCCGGATCGAAGACGATGTCGTTCTTCTGGATCTCAGAACGGTCGCGCCGGAGGAGGAAGCGGTCGTAGCGGACGCCCTCGTCGAGATCCTGAACTAGCCAGCGGAGCTCGAAATGAAAGAAGCGACCGGGGGCGACGGTCGCTTCTTTCATAGATCGGCACCCCTCAGGGTGCAGGAAGGGACCATGTATCCGCCCCCGTAGACAGGCGCTCGAACAGAAATGTACGCGCCTCCCACGTTTTCGGCATCCTCATCCCGGCATCACGTTGCCCGCCGGTACTCGGACGCCTCAGGGACCGACCACGAAAGAAGACCGTCGGGCGACAGATGTTGGAACGTCGCTCCCCTTCGGCAGCTAGGCCGTCTCCTCGCCCAAAAATCAGGCTTCGAAGACCCCTGGCTTTGCGTCCCCGCTTCACAGCGGGTTTGCCCTTTCGTGAGGCGGTCGCCTCCCGTGGACACGTAGTCGGCCTCCGGCTCTGGCTACTTGAGCCGCCGCGGGCGCCGTATCGTTCCCGCATGTACGTGATCGGAACCGCTGGTCATGTCGACCACGGCAAATCCAAGCTCGTCGAGGCGCTCACCGGGATCGATCCGGACCGCCTCGAAGAGGAGAAGCGCCGCGGCCTCACGATCGACCTCGGATTCGCGTGGCTCACGCTGCCTTCGAGGCGGGAAGTCGGGATCGTCGACGTGCCCGGCCACGAGCGATTCATCCGCAACATGCTGGCGGGGGCCGGAGGCACCTCCGTATGCCTCTTCGTGGTCGCGGCGAACGAAGGGTGGATGCCCCAATCGGCGGAGCATCTCTCGACCATCGATCTGTTAGGGATCGATTCCGCGGTCGTCGTGCTGACGAAGTCGGACACCGTGGATGACGCCACACTCGAAGGGGTCCGGGCCGGGGTACGGACGCTGCTCAGAGGCAGTTCGCTCGCCGGGGCCGAGATCGTGGCTTGCTCGTCGGTGACGGGAGCAGGGATCGATGATGTCGTTGGCGCCCTGGACCGCGCTCTGGACGCAGCCCCGGCGCCACATGACGAGGACAGGGCTCGTCTGTGGGTCGATCGGGCGTTCTCGATCACGGGATCGGGAACCGTCGTGACCGGAACGTTGATGGGGGGCGCGCTGAGCGTCGGTGACGAGGTCACGGTTTTCGACGGTCATTCGGAAGTCTCGGCGCGCGTGCGTGCTCTTCAATCACACAAGAAGGATGTGGAGCGGCTCGGGCCCGGTCACCGAGCTGCGATCAACCTTGCAGGGATCGCTCGCCGGCGGGTCGAGCGAGGGAACGTCGTGGCATCTCCTAGTAGGTGGGTCACGACCGGGCGCATCAACGCAGTGGTGCGCGTGCTCGACGTATCGATGTCGGGACACAACTACAACCTCAGCGCGAAGGGTAGTCATCTCATGTACGTCGGAACCGCGGAGACCGCGGTACGCGTCAAGCTCCTTGGGACGGACCGGGTCGGTCCCGGCGAGGACGCCGCGGTCCAGATCTCCTTGAGCCGTCCGCTGCCGCTGAAACGCGGCGATCGCTTCGTGCTGAGGGACACGGGGCGCAACATCACCTTCGGTGGGGGAGTGGTGGCCGACCCACTTCCCCTCGAGGCGCGCCGCTCAGATGCAGGAACCGCGGGATCGGTGCGAGCACTGGCCACGGCCGACGACGATGACGCACTCCGGTTGCTGCTCGCCACCGAAGGGGATCTCTCGATGGACGATGCCTACTTACGCACCGGGTGCCGCGGGGTGCCCGCAGCAACCGTCGCGCTAGGAGGCCGTCTGTTCACGGCCGAACGCGCCGGCGCCCTCACTGATCTGGCTCTTCGTGAGACCTGGAGCCATCACCGCGACCACCCGCTCGAACGAGGGATGCCGAAGGGCGAGCTGGCCAAGCGTTTGGATCTGAGCGCGGGGGTGATGGACGATCTGCTGAGCGTCCACCAGGGTCTCATCGGCGACGGTCCCCTCGTCCGGGTGAGGTCGCACGCGGTCGAGATGACCCCCGAGGACGAACGCATACGCGCAGACGTCATCGCGCGGCTGGACGCGGCGCGCTTCGCTCCACCTCAAGCGTCCGAGCTCGGTGCCGGCCAGGCGTTGATCAGAGCGCTCCAGGACTCGGGCGACCTCGTGAGGATCGAGGACTTCTGCCTCACCTCCGGCCTCGTGACCCAGATGCAGGGGCTGGTGACCTCGGCGATCGTCGAACGAGGCGGGCTCACCGTGGCCCAGATACGCGACCTGCTGGGGACCACCCGGAGATACGCGCTGCCGTTGTGCGGATGGTTGGATCAGATGGGAGTCACCAGGCGGATCGGAGACGTCCGCGTTCTGGGCCCGAAGGCTTGATCTAGCGGACCTCGCCCGCCAGGGGGTCGCCCGCCACGACGGTTCCTCCGACGAAGTCGGCGTCGGGAAGCGGCTTCGGGGCGCCACTCGCCATCTCCTCGACCAGGGAATCGACGACCTTCTGGAGATCCCTGCCCTCTCTGAACACCTCACGTTGCCGCGTCGCCGAGGTGCCGCGCTCGAGGATCGCGTAGACCCCCTGCAGTTCCTCGGAGCACCCCAGTCGCTCGGCGGTCGGTTCCAGACGGCTCACCAGGTCATCGATAGAGCGGCGAAGCGAGAGCAGGTTGCCTTCCTCATCGCGCATGATGTCCGCATCGAGCCCGTAGCGTGCCGCGCGCCATTTGTTCTCACGGATCGTCCACGCATGGTGACGGGGAATCTCGAGGCCCTCGTTGTAGCGGTCCGCAAGCCATACGACGAGGGACTGGGACAACGCTACGATCGCTTCGAGCTCCGCAAGCGTCGAGATCCCGTCGCAGATCCTGAGCTCGATCGTTCCGAACTCCGGATGCGGCCGGACATCCCACCACACCTCGCGCACCGTGCGGATCGCGCCGGCCCCCATGAGCGTGCGCATGAACCTCTGGAACTGGCCCCAGTTCTCCATCTGGTACGGCAACCCAGCGGTGGGAAGTGATTCGAAGATCTTCGACCGGACCGAATGAAGTCCGGAGTCACGACCCTGCCAGAACGGACTGGAAGACGAGAGCGCCAGGAAGTGAGGGATGAACGTGGCGAGGCTGTTGCCGACGGCGATGGCCTCCTCGCCCGACTTCAACCCAACATGTGTGTGGACACCGAAGATCAACAGCCGGCGCGCGGCCCACTGACAGTCCTCGATCAGGCGGTGATAACGGGGATCCGGTGACACCGTCTGGTCGGTCCAGGCCGAGAAGGGATGGGTTCCGGAGCAGAGCACTCGGTAATCGTGCGTCCCGGCAACCTCTATCAGCCGCTCAACCTTGTCCTGAAGATCCTTGCGGACCCCGGCCACATCGTTGTGAACGTCGGTGATCATCTCGACACAACACTCGAGCAACTCGTGCTTGTATCCGGAGAAACCCTCGAGCTCGGCCAGGATCTTGCTGGCGGCCGTGTCGGTCACCAGCGCGCCCGATTCGTCTACGAGCTGAACCTCGATCTCGGCCCCCAGCGTGGGCGATTCACAACCCGAGAAAAGGATGTTCATCGGCCGATCGTACGTGAGACCCGGCGTCGCCCAACCGTATAGAGGAGCGCGAACACGATCGCGATGACCCCCGCCCCCAACACGCCCGCTCCCGAGGGGACCGCAACCAAGACGGGGATCAGCGCACCGATCACCCAGGCCAGTTGTAGTCCCGCTTCGAAGCGAGCGAACGCCCACCCCCGGCCGCCTTCGGGGGTCTCCCGCTGGACCATGGAATCGAACGCGACCTTCGCCGATCCCGAGGTGATCCCGAACGCAAGGACCAGCCCGGCGGCCGACTGGGTCGAGAACGTGAGACCCACCACGACGCCCGTGAGTCCGCTGATCATCAGGGCGAGCGCGAGGATGCCCTCTTCCTTCAGCATCCGCTTGAGCCTGGGAGCGATCAACGCCCCCAGCAGACCACCACTGGCCGCGGCTCCGACGAGAAGACCGAGCCCAACCGATCCGGCGGACTCTCTGCGGAACGAGAACGCCAGATGGAAGACGAGGAACCCGACGAGGAACCGGATCGCCGAGAGCGCGACGAGCCCCTGTCTGATCGACACCGAACGCGCTTTCCGGCGCGCCCCCATCTGCTCCTTGATGTCGAGGCGACCTCGCACCTTCGGAAGCCCGACGGCGGCAACGGCGCCGACGAGATACACGGCCGAGGTGAGAAGCAACTCGGTCCCAACGCCGGGCCACTTCAGGAGGGCGACCCCGGGCAATCCGACGACCATCCCGGCTATCGCTCCGATCCGAGACAGCGACGAGTTCGCGTGGACGAGGGTTCGGCCCTCGGGGATCAACTGCGGGAGCGCCGCGCCGCGGACCACCAGAACTGCGCGGCTGAGGATGAGGATGCCGAAAGCGATCGGGAACATGAACAGCGAATCGATCCGGGTTGAGAGGAGCCACGCGAGCGTCCCGCGACCAAGCGCAGCGATCACCATGGTGGCGCGCAGCCGCCCGCGACTCCGATCAAGGAAACGCGCCAGGAACGGAGCCACGATCGCGAACGGAGCCACGGTGAGGGCCAGGTACAGAGCGACACGACCCCTCGCCTCCGCGGTGGGGATCGAGAAGAACAGCGTCCCCGCGAGGGCGATCGCGATGAGGGCATCCCCGGCGGCGCTCGCCGCCTGATAGATCAGCATGCGGCCGAACTCGGGGGTCTCGGCGTCGTCCTTCATGCGCCGTACCGCCCGCCGGGCCGCGATGCGGGCGAGAGACTCCTCGTCGTCGTCCGGGCCCCCGCGTGTCATCCGAGAGCTGGGCTCCGGGTCACGGTGCGAGCCGCGGTCGCTCGAGCGCCCGGTCGCCCACCGGTCGTCCCGGTCGTCGTCAACGGTCTCCCAGTACCTGCTGGAGTCCCGTGGTCTGCCGAACCTGCGCCTCTTGCTCCCCGCCACCAGCGAAGCCTAGACGCGTGGACGGCCGTGGCCCCGCTCCTCAGTTAACGCATTTGAGAATCATTTGCATCTAGCCTATAGTCGGCTCGATGAGAAGGTTCGTGAACGTCCTCGCGTCGCTCGCCCTGATCGCCGCGTCCTGCGGCGGCGGCACCGATACGGGGGCCGGCGAACCGCTCATCGCGGCGTCCTTCTACCCACTGGCGTGGATCGCCAAGGAGATCTCCGGCGGCGCCACCCTGGTCGTCGACCTGACGCCGGCGGGCGTGGAGCCGCACGATCTCGAGCTGTCTCCGTCCCAGGTCGGGATGATCGGAGAAGCCGACCTCGTCCTCTACATGGGAGGAGGCTTCCAGCCCGCGCTCGAAGAGGTCATCGAGCCCGCTGACGCTCCCGCTCTCGATGTGCTCGAGGGGATGGACCTCACGGAGGGCGAGGCCCGCGATCCGCATGTCTGGCTCGATCCGATCAGGCTGTCCGAGATCGTCGAGAGGACCGCGCTCGCGATGTCCGAAGCGTTCCCCGACC
>JAENWQ010000087.1 GCA_016649855.1 Actinomycetota bacterium
ACTACGGACGTACGGGCGAGATACAGCTCGAGGTGTTCAAGGAGTGGATCCCACAGATCAACGCGAACTATCACATCGGCGTCGACGGCCTTTCTCTAGCGCTGTTCGTGCTGTCGCTGCTGGTGTCGTTCCTGTGCATGATCTATCTGTGGTTCCACGTACCCGAGCCGGGCAAGCCCAAGGCTCTCATGGCGATGGTCCTCCTCCTCGAGACCGGCTTGACCGGAACGTTCGTCTCTCTCGACCTCGTGCTGTTCTTCGTCTTCTGGGAGCTGGTCCTCGTCCCGATGTACTTCATGATCGGCATCTGGGGAGGACCACGGCGCGAGTACGCAGCCGTCAAGTTCTTCCTCTACACGCTGTTCGGTTCGGTCTTCATGTTGCTGGGTTTCCTTGCCCTATGGATCAACTCGGGTGGGGTTTCCGGCGGGACGTTCGACATCATCCAGCTTCAGGAACAAGGGGTGGTGGCCTCGGCGCTGTTCAAGAACCTGGTCTTCTTTGGCCTGTTCCTCGGATTCGCGATCAAGGTTCCGATGTGGCCGTTCCACACCTGGCTTCCCGATGCTCACACCGAGGCTCCGACCGTAGGCTCAGTGTTGCTGGCGGCCATCATGCTGAAGATGGGGACCTACGGGTTCATCCGGATCGCGTTCCCGATCCTTCCCGATGCGGCCCGGGATTTCGCCCCCCTCATCGGGGTGCTCGCCGTGATCTCGATCATCTACGGCGCGCTCTGTTGTTACGCGCAGACCGACCTCAAACGCTTGATCGCGTTCTCTTCGGTCGGCCACATGGGATTCGTCATGCTCGGCCTCGCCACCTTGACCAACAACGGGATCAACGGCGCCATCTTCGGCATGGTGGCACACGGGCTCATCACCGGCATGTTGTTCTTCGTCGTCGGATCGATCCACGAGCGCTATCACACGAGGGATATCGCCGAGCTGGGAGGGATGCTGGCTCAGATACCTAAGTTCGGTTCGATCTTCATCTACGCGGCGATCGCGTCCCTCGGTCTGCCGGGTCTTGCCGGGTTCTGGGGCGAGATGCTGGCGCTACTCGGCTCTTACCAACCGGGGGCCGGTCTCTCGGAGGAGTTGTTCCGGGTCCTCATGGTTGGCGGTGGTATCGGCACCGTCCTGACCGCCGGGTATCTGTTGTGGACCGTGCAGCGGGTCAACCTCGGACGGGTGCCGGAGAAGTTCGCGGCGGGGACCGGGATCTTCGACGTCCGCCCGCTCGAGTTGTGGGCCTGGACACCGCTCTTGATCCTCATCGTTGCGGCCGGGGTCTACCCGAAGCTGGTCCTGAGCGTTACCGACGGAGCGGTGCAGCATCTCGTCGGGATACTCGGATAGGACTGACTAGATGAACACGGCCGTTGACCTGCATGCGATATCCCCCGAGCTCGTGCTCGCGGGTACTGCCTGCCTGGTCCTGATCGCGGACCTCTTTCTTCCGGAAGATGGGAAGTGGTTGGCCGTGCCGCTGTCCGCGGCCGGGATCATCGGAACGCTCGCAGCGATCGTTTCGCTGCTGGGCGAACACAGGGTGACCCTCAGCGGAGCGTTCGAGGTCGACTCCTTCTCTCTGTTGTTCAAGGGACTGTTCGCGGTGATCGGATTGTTCGTCCTCGCGATCTCATTCGACTATTTCAAGACGGGGCGGTACTACCAGGGGGAGTACTACTTCCTGATGCTGTGCTCGCTCCTCGGGGCGTTCACGATCTCGAGCGCGCGCGATCTCATCTCGGTGTTCATCGCGCTCGAGCTGATCAGCATCCCTGCGTTCGTCATGACCGGACTTCGCAAGCGGGACCCGAGATCGAACGAGGCGGCGCTCAAGTTCTTCCTCTTCGGCGTCCTGTCGTCCGCGTTGATGCTCTACGGGATGTCCCTTGTCTACGGCTTCACCGGCGGCTTGACGAACCTTGGCGAGATCGCCGGATCGCTGGCCGGTAAGGCGGACGAGCCGATCGTCGCCTTGTCGGTGTTCTTCATCGTGGTGGGATTCGCGTTCAAGATCGCCGCCGTCCCGTTCCATTTCTGGGCACCCGATACCTACGAGGGCGCGCCGACACCCGTTGCGGCGTTCCTCTCGACCGCTTCGAAGATCGGCGGGTTTGTGGGGCTCCTGGTCTTGATGTACGGCGCCTTCCCTACCGTCGCCGATGCGTGGCGACCGGCGTTCGCGGCGCTGGCCGTTCTCACGATGACGGTGGGCAACCTGATCGCGTTGAAGCAGCGCCACATCATCCGCCTGCTTGCCTATTCGGGTATCGCCCAATCGGGCTACGTCCTCGTGACCTTCGCTCTCATCGATCCGAACAACCTCGAGGTGAGCCGGCAGGCGTTCCAGTCGGCGTTGATCTACCTCGCGATCTACGGAGTCATGGACCTCGGCGCATTCGCCGCAGCGGTGGCCTTCGCCCGCAGGGGCGGCAGCTATTTCATCGACGACTACTCCGGCCTCTTCCAGAGGAGTCCGGCTCTGGCCCTCATGCTCGCAGGGTTCCTGGTGTCGCTCGCAGGTGCTCCGCCCATGGCCGGGATGTGGGCCAAGCTGTTCGTGTTCCTCGCCGCCCTCAATGCCCAGGCCTACTGGCTCGCGGTGGTGATGGGCGTGAACGCCGTCATCGCGGCGTGGTACTACCTGGCGATCGTCAAGCGGATGTTCTTCGAGCAGCCCGAGACCCAGGAACCGCTCGAGATCACGAACGTCCTCTATGCCGCTATGGGAGTGGCCGCGATCGCCCTGGTGGTGTTCCTGCCGGCGATCAACGTGCTCACGGAGATGGTCGAGCGCTCCACGCCATTCTGACCCGGGACTCGTGAACCGTCGCAGGCGATCCTTCGACACGATCACGACGTTGTTCCTCAACGTCGTCCTGCTTCTCTGGGTGACGCTCGCTGTGGTCCTCTGGTTCGCCACCGACGACCGGCCCTCGCTCCGGCTCGTCGCGATCATCGCGATGATCCTGTTCTGGCTGCTCGGCACTCGGGCGTTCGCCTCGGTGCTGCTCGGGCGGTTGGAGAGACGCTACCCGCGCCCCACGATCGAGGAGGTTCGGTCTCAGGGCGTCGAGCAGGTCGTTGTGCTCAGCGGCGGGGGAGAGGTGGGACGCGACGGGAAGGTCCTGGCCCCCGGGCCCCCGGTCGACTCGTTCACCAACTGGTCGAGGGCAAGGTTCCTCGCCGGAGCCGACCTCGCGACCCGGCTGGGGCCCGACTGCAGGCTGATATTCACCGGGGCGGCAGGGACGGTGCTCGGTGCCGCGGCGGAGGAACTGTTCCCGGAGAGAACCTCCGTGGGAGAGTCGGCCTCCAAAGAGACCGCCCATCACCCGAGGGCGATCGCGGAGGAGGTGGGCGACCGCCCGTTCGCGGTGGTGACGTCCGCGTTCCACATGCCGCGGTCGATGCGGGTCTTCCGGAGGAACGGTCTGAGCCCCGTCGCCTATCCGGCGGGATATCTGGTTTCCCGCCGCAACCGGCTCATAGGGTTGATCCCCTCGAGCAAGGGCCTCGAGCTGACCCAGCTGGCCCTTACGGAGTACGCGGCCAATCTGTTCGACGCGGTCATCCGCCCCTAGATCACTCTTCCGCACCACACCGCATCCCTGAGGTCGGTCGTGACGGTGTCCCCGGACCAGACGACCGAGCGCTCCACCCGGCATCCCTCGGCGACCGTGGCGCCGCTCAGGAGGATGGCGCCCGGTCCGATCGAGGAGTACGCGGCCGAGACGCCAGGACCGACGTACGCCCTTCCTCCGCTGACCTCGACGACCTCGCCCGGGAATCCTGCGGGCGCGACCGGGGCGCGGCCTTCGAGGACGTCCAACGATGCCTGCAGATACCTGGCCGGGGTCCCGACGTCGATCGCGTAGCCGTCGTGCATCATCACGGACAGCTCTCCGGCTTCGGCCAGAGGCGCGATCACCGAGCCGCCGAGGCCCTGGGCGTCCTCGGGCGGGATCAACGAGCGGGCTCCGGGTGAAAGGATCGCGACCCCCAGGAACTGCACCCCGGAGGCGTCTGGATCGAGCCGGCGGTCGATGAAGGCCACGCCATGGTCGCCCTCGACGACGAGGTCGGCACCGCGGTCGACCCTCCGGGCCGCCACCGTCGCCGGGCGCCCGGAGGCGCGGTGGAAGTCCCTCAGCGCACCGACGTCGACGCCGGCGAGCAGGTCTCCGTTCCACACCGCGACCTCGTCCGACAGTCGGCGGGCTACCGCGCGCAGCGTCCCCGCGGTCCCGAATGGTTCGTCCGGTTCGACGAGGATCTCAAGCGCTCCCTCCGGGGCGTACGGAGCCAGGGCACCAACTGCTTCGGTGGCGAGGTGGGACACGTTCACCAGGACCCGCCCGGACGCCCTGAGGAGGGCAGAGAGGCCCCAGGCTCCCAGGGGGACGTCCATGATCGGGACGGCGGGCTTGGGCACCCTGTCGGTCAGGGGCCTGAGGCGCTCACCCCGGCCGGCGGCGAAGAGGACGGCGTCGATCTGCATGCGCCAGTGATACGACACCAGACCCCCCGGATGGGCTATTCCTCAGGCCAAAGCTGCGTAAAACCCTACAAAACCGGCACGGAAAGGCCCGGTGCAGCGAAGGAGTGTGCCGGATAGTCGTCGAATTAGGATAGCAACGGCGGGCCACGGGACCACGGCAGCCACAGACGGACGAACCGGAGGAGCAGAGCGATCGTGAAGTACGCGGCACGGATCACCCTGGGGGTCGTTCTGGCGATGTTGATCGCCCTGGTAGCACCCCGTCCGGTGAGCCGCGTGTTCACCCCTGATGCGAGCGCTCAGATACTGCCGCTCCCGACCATCCCTCCGATCCTCGACGACCCCACCCCGACCCCGACCCCGACCCCGGAACCCACCCTTCCCGGAGATGACGGCGGCGGCGGGGACAACGGCGACGGCGGCGGGGACGATAACGGCGGCGGCGGGGACGACAACGGCGGGAACCACGGCGGAAACAACGGCGGCGGAAACAACGGCGGCGGGAACGGCGGCGGCGCAAAGGATGAGCTCGAGCCGTTCTTCGGCTACAACCGCATCGACGGCGCCTACAACACCGATCTCCTCCTCGCGGTCGAGGCGAGGTTGCGGAGCCTCGGCTGGTCCCGCGCCGACATCACCAAGGAGGTCTTCGCTCCCTTCATCATCGGCGGCCGGGCCAACTGGATCGACTCGTGGGGCTTCCCGCGCTTCGGCCCCGGTCTCATCGTCAGAACCCATGAGGGACAGGACGTCTTCTGTGAGATGGGTCAGGAGGTCCTCGCGACCGAGAAGGGCACCGTCGATTTCGACGATGGTGGTCTGGGCGGAAAGATCGCACGGCTGCACCGCTCGGACGGGTCCTACTTCTATTACGCCCATCTGTCGGACTGGAACACCCGTGACTTCAAGTCCGGTGACAAGGTCGAGCCCGGCGACGTCATCGCCTACTGCGGCAACACCGGCAACGCGGCAGGCGGTGCACCACACGTTCATTTCGGTTGGTATGGGGCCGACGGCGACGCCAAGAACCCGACGCGCATGCTGATCAAGTGGCTCAGGACCGCCGAACGCCATGCGATCTCCCTCGCCCAGAGCGCGGCCGACAAGAAGCTGCGCCGGCAGGACATCTTCGCCGCAGCACACCGTTTCGGCGACGCGTTCGCCCCCAGCCTCGCGGAGTTCGACATCTCGGGCGACCCGCTTCTGTCGTCCGGCACCACACCGGCGTCGGGAGCCTTCGCCCTCGCTCAGGCCGCCCTTCAAGCCGCCCTTGCCCAGAGCGACCTGAACGGGACCCTCGGGACGTCACCCACTACGGGTGGGTCGTCTACCTCCAACTTGTCGGGAGCCAGCTTCGACGGCTCGTCGAACGAGGCCGGCGACTAACCAACCTCAATCGTTTGGGGGCCGGAACCCGGCAGGGTTTCCGCTATCCTGTGGCCCGCACGACGGCGGGATGCCCGAGCGGCCAAAGGGAGCGGCCTGTAAAGTCGCCGGCTTATGCCTACAGAGGTTCGAATCCTCTTCCCGCCACTCGAAGGATCGGCGTGCGGCCGAGCGGAGCAATGGTCGAACGGCGATCCTGAGACCCGAACTCGCCCTTAAGATGCCCCACATGTCCGACCCCCTCGGTTATCGCGACGTCAGCTTATGGCTCGACTCCGTGGACGATGACCTCGAGCCCCGCCCGCCTTTACCGGGAGATCTTCAGGTCGATGTCGCGATCGTCGGCGGCGGCTACACGGGGCTGTGGACCGCCTATTACCTGAAGCGTGCGGATCCGCGGCTTCGTATCGCGATCGTCGAGAAGGAGATCTGCGGCTTCGGCGCTTCGGGACGCAACGGCGGATGGTGCTCGGCGCTGTTCGCCGGGAGCCGGGAGAAGACCGCGGCCGACCACGGGCGTGACGCCGCGGTAGCGCTCCAGCGGGAGATGTTCAACACCGTGGACGAGGTCGGGCGCGTCGCGACGGCCGAGGGGATCGACTGCGACTTCGTCAAAGGCGGCACGCTGACCTTCGCCACCCAGCCCGTCCATGTCGAGAGGGTCCGAGACGAGGTGGACGAGGAGCGTTCCTGGGGTTTCGGCGCCGAAGACATGACCTGGTTGTCCCCGCAAGAGGCGTCCGCGCGGATCGATGTGACCGGGAACCTCGGAGCGGCGTTCACCCCCCACTGCGCCCGCATCCACCCGGCGAAGCTCGTGCGGGGTCTGGCTCGGGTCGTCGAGGGACTCGGGGTCGAGATCTACGAAGGAACCGCGGCCAGGGGGATCCGGGAGCGCACCGTGCTCACCTCGAACGGAACCATCACCGCAGATGTGGTCGTGCAGGCCACCGAGGGCTACACGCCGTCACTGGCCGGGCAGAAGCGGCGGATCGTTCCGATCTACTCGTTGATGATCGCGACGGAACCCCTGCCGGAGTCGTTCTGGAACGAGATCGGTTGGTCCGGGCGCGAGACGATGTCCGACGGACGCCACCTGATCATCTACGCGCAGCGCACCGCCGACGACCGCATCGCGTTCGGGGGCCGGGGGGCGCCCTATCACTTCGGCTCGAGCGTCAAGCCGGAGCACGACCGGGCCCCCGAGGTCTTCGCCGAGCTCGAGCGGACCCTCCACGAGCTCTTCCCCGTCACCTCGAACACCACGATCACGCACCGGTGGGGTGGGCCGATCGGCGTGCCCCGAGACTGGTACTCCTCGGTCGGCTACGACGAACGTACGGGGTTCGCGTGGGCCGGAGGCTACGTGGGGGACGGGGTCTCCACGACCAACCTCGCCGGGCGCACGCTCGCCGATCTGATCCTCAAGCGCGACTCGGACATCACCAGGCTCGCGTGGGTGAACCACAGATCGAGGAACTGGGAGCCGGAACCGCTTCGGTGGACCGGGGCGAACCTGGCCCTATGGGCGATGGGTTCGGCCGACCGCAAGGAGAAGCGCACCGGGCGGCCCTCGAAGCTCGCCGACGCCGTCGGCAAGTACCTCGTACGCTCGCCGATCTGATCCTCGAGCGCGACTCGGGGTCGATCAGCCGCGCGAGCCGACCTCGGAGCGGAACCTCTTCCACAGCTCGCGGCCGTCGGGCACGAAGTCCCAGTCGTCGATGATCTTGTCGAGCTCGGCGGGCGGGATGAACGACCCCCACGCGACTTCGGTCTCCTGGTGGGTGATGGGGCCGTCGTAGGAGACCTCGTAGAACTGCAGCAGGTGGGGATTGTCCGAGCCCTCGTAGTGGTGCTTGAAGACGAGCTCCACCGGGCTGTCCTCGATACCGAGCTCTTCTCTTATCTCGCGCGCCGCGGCGGTGTCGTAGTCCTCACCCGCGGTGACCATGCCTCCGACGAAACAGTCGTAGAGCCCGGGGAACACATCCTTCGTGTCTGTCCTCCGGTGCATGTAGACGTCGCCCTTCGAGTTGCGGCACAGGATCGCCACCCCGCGGTGGAGGAGCTTGCGTTCCCTCATCTCAGCGCGCGTCGCTGTCCCGATCACGTTGTCCTGCTCGTCGATGATGTCAACCTGTTCGTCGGCCATCAGATCCCGCTCCTCGGTCCCCTCAAACTTCGTCATGTGTGCTCCAGGGTAGCCCGAAGCGGGATATCCATGTCGTCTTCGGCTTAGTCTAGGAAGACGTCCGACCGCCGTGCGAGAGGAGCAGGGATGATCTTCCGGGGCCCGTACGAGGATGTCGCGATCCCGGAGATGTCGCTTCCGGAGTTCGTCCTGGCGGGGGCGGCCCAACGGGGAGATAATCCGGCTCTGATCGACGGCCCCACGGGCCGTACCTTGACCTACGAGGCGCTGGCCGGCGGCGTCCGGGCCCTCGCCGCAGGGCTCGCCGCGAAGGGATTCTCGAAGGGCGACGTGTTCGCGATCCACTCTCCGAACGTGCCGGAGTATGCGATGGCGTTCCACGGGATCGCCGCGGCCGGAGGCATCGTCACGACGATGAACCCCCTCTACACCGAAGAGGAGCTGTCGTTCCAGCTCGAAGACTCGAAGGCCCGCTATCTCCTTACGGTCCCTCAGTTCCTCGAGGTCGCCCGCGCCGCCGGTGAGGCGGCGGGGGTCGAGGAGATCTTCGTCTTCGGCGAGGCCGAAGGGGCGTCCCCGTTCGCGGGCCTGCTGGCCCCCGGTGAGGAACCGCCGCATGTGCAATTCTCGCCCAAGGAAGACCTCGTCGTGCTCCCGTATTCGTCGGGGACCACGGGATTCCCCAAGGGAGTGATGCTCACGCACCACAACCTCGTATCGAACGTGGTGCAGGCGGAAGTCCCGCAAGAAGTTGGTGAGTCGGATGTCGTCATCGGAGTGCTCCCGTTCTTCCATATCTACGGGATGACCGTGATCATGAACATAGCGATCCACGTCGGAGCGACGATCGTTACGATGCCCCGGTTCGACCTCCAGCAGTTCCTCGAGCTGATCCAGAACCACAAGGTCACACGCGCGTTCATCGTGCCGCCGATCGCGCTGGCCCTCGCCAAGCACCCCATGGTTGCGGACTATGACCTCTCGAGCCTCGAGATGGTGATGTCCGGCGCCGCTCCACTTGGTGCCGATCTCACGAGGGAGTGCGAGGAGCGGGTCGGGTGCATCGTGATCCAGGGCTACGGCCTGACTGAAACCAGCCCGGTCACGCACGTCAATCCCGAGGCCCATGAGGGGAACCGCCCGGGATCGATCGGGCTACCGCTGCCCAATACCGAGTGCAAGGTCGTCGATCCCGTCTCGGGCAAGGATCTCGGAGCAGGCGAGACTGGCGAGGTCTGGATCCGCGGCCCCCAGGTGATGAAGGGGTACCTGAGCAACGAAAAGGCCACGAGAGCGACCGTCGATGATGAGGGGTGGTTGCATTCCGGCGACCTCGGCTATGTCGATGACGACGGCTACTTCTTCCTCGTCGACCGGCTCAAGGAGCTCATCAAGTACAAGGGCTACCAGGTCCCCCCGGCCGAGCTCGAGGCCGTCCTGATCTCGCATCCCGCGGTTGCCGACGCCGCCGTGATCCCGGTTCCGGACGAGGAGGCCGGGGAGATCCCCAAGGCGTTCGTCGTGCTGTCCGACGACGTCCCCCTCGAGGACATCCAGGCGTACGTCGCGGAGCGGGTCGCCCCCTACAAGAAGATCCGGTTGATCGAGAAGGTCGACGAGATCCCCAAGTCCGCCTCGGGCAAGATCCTCCGCCGGGTGCTCGTGGAAAGGGAACGCGGCGGGGCCTGAACTCAGT
>JAENWQ010000186.1 GCA_016649855.1 Actinomycetota bacterium
GAGCTTGGCCTCGCGCATGGCCTTGGCCATGTAGGCGACGGCCCGCTCCGCGCTCAGCGGCCACGCTCCCACCAGCGTTTGGTAGAGGAGGTATTCGGCGCCCCTGTCGGGCATCTCGGCGGTCCGGTGGCGCTCGTTCATCTCGGACCAGCGGGCGACCGTCGCCCTCCAGGCTCCGGGGATCTCGGACAACAAGGCGAGGCGAGCCCTTACGTCTTCCGAGCGCTTCGTGTCGTGGGTCGAGGTCGCCAGCATCGAGCGCGGCCACCTCTCGGCCCGCTTCTCGTTGCCTCGATGGAACGAATCGATCGAGCGTCCGAATACGGTCGGGTCACCGCCGACCTCGTTGAGTGCGGAGAACCGTACGAAGCGGTAGAAGGCGGTGTCCTCGACCGCCTTCGCCATCACGGGGCCCGTGGCTTGCTGGAAGCGAGCTGCGAAATCGGCTTCCGGGCCCCCTTGGTGCCTGAGCAGGAGGATCGCCGAGAGGAACTCGAACAGATCATCGTCGATGTCGTCGCGACGGTCGCGGGCTTGGGCCGCGGCATCTTCGACGTAATGGATGTCTTCCTGAGACACCTCGCCGGTGTCGGGGTCGACGTACGTGCGGTAGACCTCGAGAGCAGTGATGGTTTCGCGGATCGCCTCCCTCAGCTCGGTGCGGGTGTAGTCGCGATGACGGGGGTGCCTCTCTCCGACCGCGCTGAGCGCTTTGGCAAGCCGGTCCACGTCCGAGGCGAGGAGGTCGTTCATCACGAGACGTTTCGTGGCGAGCACCTCGTCCTCGTAGCTCTCGCCGGCGCCGGTGAAGGAGCGGTAGATCTCGTCGATCTCCCCGGCACCCGATGGATCGACGAAGAGTCCGAGGACGAGGTTCAGAAAGTCGTACCCGGTGGTCCCGTCACAGGGCCAGTCCGGCAGCTCCTCGCCTTCTTCAAGGATCTTCTCGACGATCAGGTAGGCGTCGCCGATTTCGTCACGGAGGGACGCGAGGTACCTCTTCGGTGTCCTCAGCCCATCGACGTGATCGATCCTGAGCCCGTCGAGCTTCCCTTCGCGCATCAACCGCAACGGGACCGAGTGGACGTGGGCGAAAACTTCTGGCTCTTCCATGCGCAACGCGACCAATTCGTTGATGTCGAAGAAGCGGCGGTAGTTAAGCTCCAGGTCGCTGCGCCAGTAGGCCAGCCGGTAGTGCTGCGCCTCGAGGAGCGAGTGCAGGAGTGCCGGATCGCCGGTGATCCGCGCTGCCATCTGTTCGTCGGTCCCGCCCCCGAGGAAAGTCTCGATCGAGCCGGGCGCTACTGGGAAGCGGTCGCCTGTGTACGTCACGACCGCCTCTCCGTCTTCGTACGCGAGACCGAGCTCGCCGGCCTCGAGCACCCTCCCGTATTGGTCGCCCAGCACCGGGAGGAGGATCTTGCCGGCCAAGCGTGCGTCGGGCGGATCCCAGTCGATGTCGAAGAAGCGGGCAAAGGTCGAGTCCCGACCGTTCTTGAGCACGTCCCACCACGCTTGGTTGGAGCGCCCGGCGACCGCCATGTGGTTCGGGACGACATCGAGGATATGGCCCATGCCGTGCTCCTCCAGGGCCGCAACGAACCTCTCGTGGGCCTCGGGACCACCGAGGTCGTCGCTGATCTTCGTGTGGTCGACGACGTCGTAGCCGTGCGTGCTTCCCGGCGCGGCCTGGAGATACGGCGAGCAGTACACGTGGCTCACCCCGAGCCTGGCCAGGTAGGGGACCACAGCGGCTGCGGCGTCGAAGCCGAACTCCGTCCTCAGCTGCAGCCGGTAGGTCGCCCGGATCATGGACCCGGCAACCGGCGACGTAGGGGGTTCAGCCGGCACGTCGGAGTACGACTATCGAATGCTCGATGACTTCGACCTTCTCGCCGGCCTTGTGCGTGTGTGGTGTCGTGCCCTGATGATCGCGGGTGTCGATCACGACCTCCCATACCTCGCCCCAATCACCGGCGGTTTCGGCATCCTCGCCCGAACATCGCTGTGCTCGCCCGAACTCGGACGCCTCAGGGATCGTGAACTCCATCATCTCGGAGTGACCGTTGAACAGAAGCAGGAAGCTGTCGTCGACGATGCGCTCGCCGCGTGGACCGGGACTCGGTATCTCTTCGCCGTTCAAGAAGACGCCGATCGTCTTGGCGAAGTCATCGTTCCACTGCTCTTGGGTCATCTCGGTCCCGTCGGGATTGAACCAGCCGATGTCCGAGAGCCCCGTGCCCCACACATCCCGCCCTTCGAACCATTTCCTGCGCTGGAAGTTCGGGTGGTCCCTGCGGAACTCCATGAGCTTGCGGGTGAACCCCAGCATCTCTAGGTTCTCGTCCCTCAAGCTCCAGTCGTAATAGGAGATCTCGTCGTCCTGGCAATAGGCGTTGTTGTTGCCCCCTTGGGTGCGGCCGACCTCGTCCCCCCCGAGCAGCATCGGGACGCCCTGGGACAGGGCCAGTGTGACGAGGAAATTGCGCTTGATCCGCCCGCGCAGCTCGTTGATCTTGGCATCATCGGTCTCGCCCTCGACCCCCCAGTTGTACGAACGGTTGTGGTCGTCGCCGTCGTTGCTGTCTTCGCCGTTCGCCTCGTTGTGCTTCTCGTTGTAGGTGACCAGATCGTGGAGGGTGAACCCGTCGTGTGCGGTGATGAAGTTGATGCTGGCGGTCGGCGTCCGACCGCCCGACCCGTACAGATCGGAGGACCCGGTGAAGCGGTAGGCGAAGTCCCTGAGGCTTGCCGGTTCTCCGCGCCAGTAATCGCGCACCGTGTCGCGGAACTTGCCGTTCCACTCCGACCATCCGGGCGGGAACTGTCCGACCTGATAGCCGCCGGGACCGACGTCCCATGGTTCTGCGATCAATTTGATCCCGGACAACACGGGGTCCTGGTGGATGATGTCGAAGAACGCCGACAGACGATCGACCTCGAACAGTTCTCGAGCCAGCGCGGCCGCAAGGTCGAAGCGGAATCCGTCGACGTGCATCTCGAGGGCCCAGTACCTCAGTGAGTCCATGATGAGTTTCAGGATCTGCGGGTGCCCGACGTTGAGCGAGTTCCCGGTTCCGGTGAAGTCCATGTAGAAGCGGCGATCGCCTTCCATGAGGCGGTAGTAGGACGCGTTGTCGATGCCGCGGTAGCTGATCGTCGGACCGAGGTGGTTCCCTTCGCCGGTGTGGTTGTAGACGACGTCGATGATGACCTCGATGCCCGCTTCGTGGAACGCCTTGACCATCTGCTTGAACTCAGAGACCTGCTCGCCCCTGACTCCGGACGCGGAGTACTCCGAGTGCGGCGCGAAATAGTTGATCGGGTCGTAGCCCCAGTAGTTACGGAGGCCCTTGTCGAGCAGGAATTGCGGATGGATGAAATGGTGCGGAGGCATTATCTCGAGCGCGGTGATCCCGAGCAGTTGGAGATGTTCGATCGCTCCGGGGTGGGCGAGCCCGGCGTAGGTTCCCCGGAGCTCCTCCGGGATCCCGGGATGGAGCTTCGTGAAGCCTTTGACGTGGGTCTCGTAGATCACGGTGTCGTGGAACGGAGTGTCCGGAGCCTTGTCGTCCCCCCAGTAGAAGGACTCGTCGACCACGACGCATTTGGGCATCATCGGAGCCGAGTCGGCGTGCGAGACCAACAGGTCTTCCTTCTTGGAGCCAAGCTCGTAGCCGAACATCTCCGGCCCCCACGCGATGTTGCCCTCGATCGCCTTGGCGTAGGGGTCGAGTAACAGTTTGGAAGCATTGAACCGGTGGCCGTTCGCCGGATCGTAAGGCCCGTGAACCCGGTATCCGTAGCGCTGTCCGGGCTTGAGCCCGGGGACGTAGCCATGCCATACGAACGAGGTTTCCTCGGTCAGATCGAGAAGCGTCTGGTTGCCGTCGTCGTCGAACAGACACAGTTCAACCCCCTCGGCATTCTCCGAGAACAGGGCGAAGTTGACCCCGGAGCCATCCCAGGTTGAGCCGAGCGGATGCGGGGTGCCGGGCCAGATCTCCATGACGGGTGAGACTAGCGTCAGCCGGCGAGGCCGGAGATACCGATGATCGCCAGCGGTACGAGGAAGAGTCCGGCAGTGAACGCCGCCAGGCGGGGTTTGCTCTTGACGACGGTGCGCTGGAACCTCCATATCCCGCTCTTCAGCTGCGGATAGAAGAAGGCGAGGAGGATGACGCTGAAGAAGGTGGTGGCGATCACCTCTGCGAGAACGATCCGTACCGCGGCTGCGGAATGTAGAGCGAACGCCGCCAGCATCGTGTCCCCCAATGTCGTGATGTTGGCGCCCATGATGTACGGGATGATGTCTTCTCGCTTCGCATAGCCCTTCGCTACCAGCGGTACGAGCACGGTCAGTGCGACCGACACCGACATCGCAACGAGCGCGACGAGACAGCCGAGCGCGAACATGGGCCACTTCCTGCGTAACCAGGAGAGGCGCGCCTCGCTCATGTGCTCGCTGTCCATCTTCGGCATCACCGTGTCGAGCAACCTGAACGACACCAGCAGCACACCGAGTCCACCGAGGAACACGAGGATCGAGGGCCACGATGACACCGCATCGAGGATGCCTCCGTACACCAGGTCGATCACGTCGGAGAACTGCCCGGGGAACTGCAGGTTGAGACGGCTGTAGGGCCCCCACCTCAGGAGCGAGAAGCCGATCAGCGCTGAAGGGATGTAGACGATCGCGGTGGTCGACAGTGCCATGACCGCGGTCGATACCGGCTTCATCTTCTCGCCCTTGCCGGACCGAAGAGCGAAGATCGCCGCGGTCACGAGGACGACGAAGGCGGCGCCGAGCCGCGACCCGGTCAGCATCGTGAACCCCTGGGACTCGGAGATCGAACCCGCCGCGACGAGCGTGAGGGCGGTCGCAGCGATCGGTGAGCCGGAGAGGACGAACAGCGCACCCAGCCAGCCGAGACCCAGGGTTGATCCGGCGTTCCTGACGAGGTAACCGCCGGCCTGAAGGAAGTCGAGCGAGGCCGCGCCTGTCTTCATCAGCTGGAGTGCCCCGACGAAGAAGAAGAGAGAGGCGA
>JAENWQ010000218.1 GCA_016649855.1 Actinomycetota bacterium
CCTGCAAGCGTTTCGCTCGCTGGATGGAAGGCCGAGGAGGTGCGTTCGGACGACCGCGGCCTGGTCGATCTCGAGGCTCTCGAGAAGGCGCTCGACGACGACGTTGCCGGCATCATGCTGACGAACCCGAATACCCTTGGATTGTTCGAGCGTGACATCCGCGAGATCGGCCGCATGGTTCACGAGATCGGCGGCCTCCTGTACTACGACGGCGCGAACTTCAACTCGATCGTCGGCCTCTGTCGTCCCGGCGACATGGGTTTCGACATCGTTCACATGAACCTGCATAAGACGTTCGCCACTCCCCACGGTGGGGGAGGACCGGGCTCGGGCCCGCTCGCGGTCTCCGACCGGCTCGAGCGCTTCCTGCCAAAACCCGTGCTCGGGTGGGACGAGGGCGCGGAGCGGTGGTTCTGGGACGACGACCGTCCTGACTCGATCGGCAGGATCCATTCGTTCTTCGGCAATTTCGGCATCAACGTGCGCGCGTACACGTACCTGCGGTCGCTCGGACCGGAGGGACTGAAGCGCGTCGCCGAGCGGGCCGTCCTCAACGCGAACTACCTGAGGGTGCTCATCTCCGAAGCGTTCCCGACCGCGTACCCGGGGACGTGCATGCATGAGTTCGTGGCGACCGCGAAGCCTCTCAAGAAGTACGGGGTCAAGGGCATGGATGTCGCGAAGCGTCTGATCGACCTCGGGTACCACCCGCCGACGGTGTACTTCCCCCTCGTCGTCGAAGAGGCGTTGATGGTCGAGCCGACCGAAACAGAGTCCAAGGAAACGATCGACGGGCTCGCCGCCGCCTTGAATCAGATAGCGCGCGAAGCCGAGTCCGACCCCGACCTGTTGCACGAGGCCCCCGTGACGACGCCGACCAGGCGTCCGAACGAGGCCGAGGCCGCCCGCAACCTGAAGGTTCGCTGGAACCCGGAGTAGCACGTGGACGTCGCTGAACGGCCGCCGAAGGACGTAGCCGTCGGCGAGGTCGCGCCCGGCCGCAAGAGGACCTCGTCCAGGACCGCCTTTCTGGAGGCAACCAAGATCGTCCTCTGGACCCGAGTCGCCCTGATCGTTGTTGCGGTGACAGCGGCGTGGATGCTGGCCGACACCCAGGGCCCCTCGGATCACGGGCTCATCGACCTCTTCGACCGGTGGGACGGCCCCCTCTTCGCGCGCGTTGCCGAGTTCGGGTACACCGATCCAAGCACCGACCCGCACGCGACCGCGTTCTTCCCGCTATTCCCCCTGCTTCTGCGCGCGCTGCACGCGACCGGGCTGTCCTACGCGGCCGCCGGGATGCTCATCACCACCGCGGGATCGGTGATCGCCGGCGCGTTCCTGTACCTGCTCGCCGAGGAGGAGATCGGAGAGGGGAGCGGACGCCGGGCGCTTCTCTACATGATGCTGTTCCCGACCGCGGTCTTCCTCGTAGCTCCTTACAGTGAGGCACTGTTCCTTGCCGGAGCGGTGGCCGCGTTCTACTACGCCCGCCGGAACAGATGGTTGATGGTTGCGGTCCCCGGGGCGGTCGCGGTCGCGTCGCGCGCCGCCGGGTTGTTCATCCTATTCGGCCTTGCCTTCGAGTTCGTGAGGCAGAACGACTGGTCCCGCAAGAAGGTGCTCGCGGCCGGAGCCGGCCTCGGGGCGGCCGCTCTTCCGGTCATCGCCTACGGCGCTTACCTCTGGAACGTCAAAGGCGATCCGTTCTACTTCTTCATCGACCAGCGCGACGGGTGGTACCGCGAGTTCACCGGTCCGGTCTCGTCGCTGACGAAGACGTGGCAGCTGGCGTTCGGTGACGGGGGTCCGACCAACTGGATCTTCTCGTGGCGGATCGAGCTCGTCGCCGCGGCGCTCGGCGTGGCATCCACGGTGTGGGCTCTGAAGCGTCGCGAGTGGGGTTACGCCGCGTACATGGCCGCGACGATGGCCGCGATCATGACCAGCACCTGGTACTTCAGCATCCCAAGGTTGCTCCTGTCGTTGTTCCCGATCTACCTGTTCCTCGCGGGATGGACCGTTCGGAAGGAGTCACGCCACGAATACCTCCTCGCCGCGACCGCGGTCCTCGCCGCGGTTGGCGTGATCGTGTTCACCCGGGGGGCGTGGTTCTTCTGAGCGAGGCCCAAGCTCACCTGGCGGCATCCTCGAAGGAGATGGCGGCGGTGATCGCTCAGGTCGGACCTCCTCAGATACGGGAACCCGTGGGCGATCCGTTCTCCGACCTCGCTAGGTCCATCGTCTTTCAGCAACTGGCAACCAGTGCGGCGACCGCTATCCACGGTCGCATGGTCGAGGCACTCGGGGGGGCGGTGAAGCCCCCAGCGGTCCTGGAGGCTTCTGACGGGGCCCTCAGGGCCGCCGGGCTGTCCCGCTCGAAGATCGCTTCGCTGAGGGACCTCGCTGCCAAGGTCGCCGGGGGGGCGGTGAGGCTCGACGACCTCGAACCTTTGACCGATGACGCGATCGTCGAGCACCTCGTGAAGGTCCGCGGTATCGGACCGTGGACCGCGGAGATGTTCCTCATCTTCACGATGCGTCGCGGCGACGTCTGGCCGGTGGGGGACCTCGGGGTCCGGGTCGGTTACGCCCGGATATTCGGTCTCTCCGAGCCGCCGACCCAGAAGGAACTCATGCCCTCAGGCGAGCCGTTCCGCCCCTACCGAACCACCGCCGCCTGGTACTGCTGGCAAGCCAACACCCTCCCGGCGCATGTCATAGAACCGCATGGACCGCCGAATCGTCTAACGAATGATGGGACGACTACTGGCCCTGTGTTTGATAGCGGCTCTGCTGACGCTGAGCTGTGATGCGGGCTCACGCGAGAGTCGTGAGGGTGTTGCGAACGGCCCGACGCCATCCGTCTCTCCGACGACAACACCAGAAGAGGGATGCGACCTGGAGCCACCTCGACGCGTCAGGAACAGCGTGTTCAAGCCGCCAGTCGAGACGGAAGGGGACGAGGTTCGACTACGCGTGATCTTCTTGGACGGCACGAGGGCGACACTGAGGTATCCGGAAGAGCTTCGACTGACAGAGGACGGCATTTGGCCGGACACGACCGGCGGCGAACGAGGCGGGCAAGTGCGGCCTCAGATCTCGTATGGAGGCGTCCACTTCCGTATCAGTGGGGAGCCGGTGGACTGCCTAGAAACGAGGGATGGCTCGCCCGCTGGTGTTTGGCGACATCCCGACGGTGACATCCTCATCCTTCGCTTCGGTAAGTGGTTCGTGAGCGTGTTCGATGACTATACGGATCTCAACGCCTGGGCCGCTCACCTGCGGGGGCGCGTCACGAGCGACGGATGGCTCGTGCTCAAGGGTGACGATCGACTGAAGATCGGTCCCGAGCAGAGGTACGGGGATACGGAAATCATGCTCGGTGATCTCGACCCAGGTGTGCTCCTCTGGCCCCTGCGATGCGGAAGAGCCCAGGGCACGGCCGCAGATGTGGTTTCGGGGGGGATCCACGGGCTCGCGGGCAAGAAAGCGTTTGCCAGCTGGTGTGACCGCTAGGCCTCGATGCGGGTAAATGTCTACGCGCCGGCTGAGTTCATCAAACGAGTGGCTGACGGTCTTCGCATCGAGGAGGTCAGGCGTACTCATCCACTCTCGAGCTACCACATCGTCCCGTAGCACCTCCGCCGAACAGCAGACCGCCCCTATAGTTGCTCGATGCGCTATCTGATACTCGGTGGGACGCAGTTCGTCGGCCTCCACATCGCCGAAGCGGCTCTCACGCGGGGCCACGAGCTCACGCTGTTCCATCGCGGACAGACGAATCCGGATGCGGTTCCCTACGCCCAGCATGTGCACGGCGACCGGGATGGGGGACTCGAGGCCCTAGGCGAAC
>JAENWQ010000136.1 GCA_016649855.1 Actinomycetota bacterium
GAGGTCGCCGATGGGTACGGAGCCACCTTCCAGGTCCGTGGGTGCGGCAGTTGGATCATGGCTGCGAACGGGATCAGCGCAGAGGAAGCCCATCGAGTTGCAGAGTCGCTCCTCTTCTTCGAGCCGGAGGACTTCGCCGGCACTGAACTTGCCGGCGTGTGGCCGATACTCCCCGGTGATACTGCGAACTGCGACGAGGAACCTGCCGACTCACCGATGCGCGGAGGGGTGTCCATCGCGAAAGCCTTCGCGCAAGAGTTCCTGGGGTGGACCGACCCGAGCGTGATCTTCGCCCGAGAGGACGGCAACCGCTACCACCGCTACCTCCTCGTCCGGTTGAGCACCGACGAATCTGACCTCGTGGTCTACGTCGATCACCCGGTCAGAGACGGATGCTGGGTGGTTTCAAGCGCAACCCCTCCAGCGGCGGCAAGAACGGTGGGTGGGGTCGGGATATCCGTTCGGGGATCGCGGATCGAGGTCGGCGTAAGGACCCTCGGGGCCGACGAGGTCGAGTGGCGTCTGTTGTTTCCAGACCGGGAGGTCGCCACGACAACCGCGTCTGGAGCTCTGAAATACCAGAATCCGGGCGGGGCCCCGAAGACCCAGTGGGTGCTGATCGCGATCCTGAGACGAGACGGGCAAGCCTTCTCCGTTTGGACCGTTCCCGTGCCCCCAGGAGACTTCGCCGCCGGCTAATCCTCATCGGATGCCACAGATCGGCCTCGGCAGGCATCTAATGCTTGTGATGAAAGGGTGATCGCGAGGGCATTTGAGGATGGGACCGTTTCCGGACGACTTAGCATCGCCGAGCTTTACGAAGCTACGGCCGACGATGCCCGTCGCCTCGCGTATCTGCTCACCGGTGATCTTCAGTTGTCGGAAGACATCGTCCAGGATGCCTTCGTCAAGCTCACGGGAAGACTCCTCCATCTGCGCGATAGCCGTGCCTTCGGCGCGTACCTGAACCGAACGGTGGTCAATCTCTGCCGCATGCGCTTCCGGAGGCAACGCGTCGAGTCCCGCTACCTCGCCGGGCAACGTCCTCAGGAGGGCACCGAAGCCCCCGATACCGAGGCCAGCGAGACCGTCAAGTGGGCACTGATGCAGCTCCCCTACCGGCAGAGAGCGGCAATCGTCCTTCGCTTCTACGTCGATCTGCCGGACGGGGAGACCGCCGTCATCCTCGGATGCGCGCCTGCAACGGTGCGGTCGTTGATCTCGCGCGGAATGGTTTCGATGAGAGAGCTACTGGAGGGATCCGATGGATGAACGACGGCTTCGCGACCAACTGAACCGCATCGCCGGCGAGGTGCCCCGCTCCGAGATGCCCCGACACCTCCTCTCGAGGGCTCGTCGTCGGGTCGCGGTCACGACTTCATTGGGCCTGGTGATCCTGCTCGGCTTCATCTCGGGCGCGGTAGCACTCATTGATAGCTCCGATCGGAAGCCGGAGTTCAATCCCGCAAAGCGTTCTAGCGTCTCGCGCACGACCGCGGATGGCACCCTGCGGTGCGAAGCGAGGTTGACCTCGGACACCGTCGACCCCGGCGAGAAGATCCCACTGGAGATCTCCATCACGAACCTGAGCGACCGCACTCAGTCTGTTCCGGGGGGCATATCGAGGATGAAGGTCCTGGATGCTTCCGGCAGCACCCTCTTTGACAGCGCCGGATACGAAGCAGGGATCCACGGTCCCTTCATTCCGGAGGAGGATCTGGAACCCGGCGCTACTTTCAAGCCCTTCTTCAGGTCCATCGTCAAGGTCAGATGGCCGGGCCCCCTGGAGGTCGTCCCCGGCTGTCCACTCTTCGACGACCCACTGCCGTCGCTGACCTTGGATGTGGCAGTGCCCGGAAAGGCTCCCGCGATTGGCGAAGCCCTCGAGGCAGCCCTGGCAGAGACGCACGGTCTCTTCCAGGGCTGCTTACCGGAACCTGACGGAAACTGGGTAACCGGTGTCATCGAGATCCCCGGCGCGCCCGATGCGCCTCCGATGCCCGCCCGCTGTTCAGCTTCCGTCGTCGAGGGCGAGGGCTTCGACGTCGTGGAATTACGACTCGTGTCACCGCCGGATGCGCCCGACTACGAGATGCCGCAGTACATCATCATGGTGCCGGAGCTTCCCGGAACGGGTTCGATGGAGGCGCTGCGCTGGACCTTCGTCGTAACCGCTTCGGAAACGAGAGAAGTAGAGGATTTGGTTAACGTCAACCGAACCAGATTTGCGGACAGGATGGCTCCCGATTTCGAGTTCTTCGATGGCGAGTGGAACGCGGGAGCAAGCAGATGCGGAGGGATGGGCTCCGGTTCCGGGATCCTCATCATCTCGGCCTGTCCTCCTTAGGACCGCTTAGGACCGGATTCAGCGGTAGACCTCTCCGCGAGGCGCTACGTTCACGACAATGACCACCAGTTCATCCCCATGGATCTCATAGACGATCCTGTACTCGCCAACGCGTAAGCGCCATGCAGGGGGATCGAAACTGGTGAGCTTGGTCGTGCCCGAGGGCAGCGGATCTTCGGCAAGAGATTCGATCGCCACCACGATCCGGCCATAACCTCTCGGGTCCGCTTGGCGGATCCGGCGAAGCCCACGTTCAGCTCGTCGTGCGAGCCGGACGCGATACATCGGCCTCCTCGGCCACTATCGACGAGAAGACCGCCTCCGCCGGGCGGCCGCGGTCCGTCCCCGACCGGTGCTCCAGAATGGCAACGGCGTCTTCCAGGTCTTCGATCGTTTCCTGAAGCTCGTTCCAGCGCTCCACGGAGACGACAACTGCGAGCGGGCGTCCCCGCTCCGTGATCAATACCGAGTCGTCTCCGAGGTCACCGAGTTCCTCTCTGATCCGATCCCGCAGCTCCGTCTTGGGCACGATCCGAGTCGCCATGAACAAACCGTACGGCACAGCGTACGGTTAGTCAAGGGACTGATGTGCCCGGAAAAGCTCCACCGGGGCCCCGAAACTGTCCCTCCAAACCTTGACATAGCGAACATACGTTCGCTATAATGGGGAGATCAGCAGGACCCTCTGCGGGGGGACGAAGCAAGGCGGGCGAAACGCGTGATCAGCACCGAAGAACTCATCTTTGACCTCGACTCCATCCACGTCAGCATGGGCGAACAGTGGCTCAGGCGGCTCCGAGGGTTCTCAGAACTCGACCGCAGGGGCGTGTGGGAGAAGGACGGCTGCGTCGACATGGCGCAATGGATCGCGGGACGTTACAAGCTCTCCTCTTACCGGGCCGACCGGTACGTACAGGCCGGCCACGCGGTCACCAAGCTGCCGCTGATCTCGGCCGCGCTCTATGACGGGACCCTCGAGGTCGATCAGGTCGTCGAGCTGTGCCGCTTCGCCACTCCGGAGACCGAAGAAGAGCTGATCAGGTGGGCGAGGCGGGTCACGACCGGTCAGATCAGGTGGCGGGCTGAGAAGGAAACGAAGCCGTCGATCGAAGAGACCCAGGCGGTCGATAGGGCACGCTCGCTGTCCTATTGGTGGGAAGAGGACGGGAAGGTTCTGGGTCTCAGCGGACGTTTACCTTCAGCCGAAGGAGCTTCGGTGGTCAAGGCGATCGACCGGATCGCCGACAAACTCGCAGCTTCTCCCGAGGACTACGGGTGCATCGACGAGCGCAGAGCCGACGCGCTGGTGCTCCTCGCCCAGCAGGGACTTGCAGACGACGGGGACAAGGACCGCGCGACGGTCGTCATCCACGCCGATCTCGAAGACCTGATGATGGGCGACCAGCACTTCGAGATCGAAGGTGGAGGGGTCATCCCGCCGGCGACCTTGGACCGGTACCTGTGTGACTGCCGTCTCGGGTCCGTTCTTTGCAAGGATCGTCATCCGGTCGGGATCGATCGGATCTCGCGCAACGTACCTCCGTGGCTGATGAGGCTCCTCACCCTCCGGGACAAGTGCTGCACGTTCCCTGGGTGCCACCACAGGCGTTTCGTCGACGCGCACCACATCGACTGGTGGAGCGAGGGCGGACCCACGGATATCGAGAATCTGCTGCTCGTGTGCCGCTTCCACCACAAGCTGGTGCACGAATACCACTGGAGGGTTGAGCTGGGCGAGATCCCGGGGACGGCCAACTGGTACCGGCCGGACGGGAGCCTCTACGATCCCGGCCCCGATCCTCCCGAACCTCCGAGAGAATGGTTCGATCCGCAACCTGAACTGGAGCTCGCTTCTTTCTAGAGCTTCGTGCGGAGGATCTCCACGTCGTCGGCGATGCCCGGCCACGGGGTCTCACAGATAACCGCCGGCGCCTTCGCCGTGCGCACCATGTCGAGCAGCGTGTCCTCGTCGATGTTGCCGGTCGCGAAGTTCGTGTGGCGGTCGGCGCCGGTTCCCGGTTTGTCGCGCGAATCGTTGCAGTGGACGAGATCGATCTTCCCCACCGCCTTCAGGACGCGCGGCACGACGTCCGAGAGATCCTCGCCGGCCGCGTGGGCGTGGCACGTATCGAAGCAGAAACCGGGATCGAGGTCGCCGATCTCGTCCCATAGCTTGGCGAGCGTATCCACGTGCCTCCCCATGGCGTTGTCGCCGCCGGCGGTGTTCTCGATCAGGATCGGAACGCTCGAACCCTTCACCTCCTCGAGAGCCTTGCGCCAGCGGATGAAGCCATGCTCGATCCCGTCCTCAGAGTGGCCCGCGTGGACGATGAGGCCGGCGGCACCGATCGCCTCGGCCGCCTCGAGGGTCTGCTTCAGGATCTTGCGGGACGGGATGCGTACCCGGTTGTTGGGGCTCGCCACGTTGATGAGATAGGGAGCGTGCACGTACACGGGGATCGACGCCTTACGAAGCTCCTCGGCGTCCTCTCGGGGGGGCGGTTTCTTCCACGACTGCGGCGGGCCAACGAATAGCTGGATGCACTCGGCCCCGAGGGATTCGGCCTCCTGCAACGGATCGACGTCCGGAACATGCACTCCGATGATCACCCCGGCACGCTAGCCGATGGGCCGCGTGTTGCGCGAACACCCCTTGTCGTGGAGTATCGAGCGATCATGAAACTGCTGAGAGACGTTGCGATCAGGCATCTGGTCACCGTGGCTCCCGAGAACACGCTCCGGAGCGCCGCCAAGGTCATGTCCGATCGCGGGGTCGGATGTGCGGTGGTGGTCGAGAACGAGAAGGTCGCCGGGATCGTTACCGAGCGGGACATCCTTCACTCGATCGCAAAGGACGGCCAGGTTGACGACGCCAAGGTCAACGACGTCATGACGAGAGATGTCGTCAGCGGGGCGCCCGGTTGGGACGTGCTGCAGGCGGTGGATGCGATGGTCACCGGAGGCTTCCGTCATCTCCTCGTCATGGAGATGGACGAACCGGTTGGGATCCTGTCGCTGCGCGACCTAATGAACGTCATGGTCGAGATGGTTCACAGAGACGGCGCCACAACCTGATCGGCGAGTTGTCTGAGCGCGGTCTCTTGCATCCGGACCAGTCGCTTCCGTAAGAAGAAACTCAGCACCCTCCCCATCGGACCGCGGGGCATCACGGACGTGAGCCGGTGCTTGATGACCGTGACACCATCGCGTTCGGAAACCTCGAACCGGATGCGCATACGGACCCCGACGATCACGTCTTCGTCGAACGAACGCTCGTCGACGGCCACCACCGTCGATCGTCCGTGAACCACGAAACCGAGCATGTCGGCGGTACCGAGAACGGCGTCCCCGGGACTCAGTTCCTCGGATCCTTCGGTGGCCTCGATCTCGGGCTGCCAGATGGGCCACGTCGACGCGTCCCTGATCGTGGCGAGAACCCGGTCTGGGGCCGCTGCCACCTCCGTCTCCGTTACCGTTTCGAACGTCGCGTTGCGCGTCAACCGTCCCCCTTGTCGAGTGAGGGCTCAGTCTAGAAGCGTTACGGGCTAACCTCTGTGCCTATGGGCACACCCCGACCTCGGGATCTTCAAACTGACTTCGCTTCACCCGCAAGTTCTCAGATCCCTCAGCTCGCCATCGCGGCGGGCAGCGGTCTAGGAGCTGCAGCGGCCGAGACGATCGCGCGTGATGGTGGCAACGCCGTCGACGCCTGTCTCGCCGCGGGTGTGATGGCGTGGGTTGCGGAACCCTTCTTCGCCTCCACCGCCGGGTCCGGATTCATCGTCGTGCGGAACCCAGGTGGAGAGGTCGAGGTGATCGACGGCAACAACGCGATGCCCCACACGCAACCCACAGAGCCGGGCCAGGGACTCTCCCGAACCTTCATCCCCGACTACTCGGACGGGATGCACACCGGGATCGGCGCCGGCTCGGTGGCGGTCCCCGGGATCCTCGCGGCCGTCCACAAGGCGTGGGAACGCCACGGCGCGATCGAGTGGGCCGCGCTGTTCCAACCGGCGATCGACGCAGCACGGAACGGGCTGCCCTTCCCAAAGACCTCGGCCTTCTACCTCTCGGTGACCTGGAAGGAGATCTGGTCGACCTTCGATTCCTCACGCGCCGTGTTCTCCCGGGACGGTCGCCTCTTGGAGGAGAACGAACCCCTCATCCAGGGAGCGCTCGCAAACAGCCTTGAGGCGATCGCGGAACGGGGGCCGGAGGTCTTCTACGAGGGCGAGCTCGGCGCCGCGATGGTCAAGGAGCTGGCATCCGAGGGGGGCTTCATCACCCTCGATGACTTCAAATCGTATTCAGCGGACATCCGTCAGCCGATCACGACTGAGGCGTTCGGTTGGAAGGTGGAATCGAACCCGCCGCCCGCAGTCGGCGGGGCGGTGTTGACCCACATGCTGGCGTTGCTGGACGAGACGGACCTGAGCGACCCGAAGAGCAGGCTGTCGGCGATAGTCGAGGCGCAACGGGCATCGATGGGCTACCGCCATGAGCGCTACGACGATCCCGGCGACATCGCCGGGGCGCTCGAGGAAGCCATGTCCCAGTTGCGCCGGAGGATGCAGTCACCCTCGACCACACATTCATCCTCGGCCGACGCCGACGGATACGCGTGCTCGCTCACCGAATCGAATGGTTACGGAGCCGGCATCGTCATCAAGGGAATCCTGATGAACAACACGCTTGGGGAAGAGGAGCTCAATCCACTCGGGGTTCATTCGCTCCCACCCGGATCGCGCGCACACTCGAACATGGCCCCGACGATCGTGACCGGGAACGACTCCGTGGTCGCGCTGGGGAGTCCCGGCGCCGATCGCATCGTGAGCGCCCTGGCCCAGACGTTCATCGCCCTGGCCGTCGACGGTCTGAGCCTCGAGGACGCAGTCGCGCACCCACGGGCGCATCTGGATCCGCGCGAGGAAGGCGAGGTCCTCTGTTTCGAACCGGGGCTTCCGGGTGACGAGCTCGGCTACATCCCAAGGCCCTACGACGCGCTGCACATGTACTTCGGTGGGGTTCAGGCGGCGTCGGTGACCTTCGACGGCGTAGTCGCAGCGGCCCACGA
>JAENWQ010000284.1 GCA_016649855.1 Actinomycetota bacterium
GCGTTCCAGTACTCCGACGATCTCTCCTGCGGACATCACCGCGATGCGGTCGGCCAGAGCCATGATCTCGTCGAGCTCCGAAGACACCAGGAGGACGCCGGCTCCTTCGTCACGCTGGGCCACGATCCGTGCGTGGATGTACTGGATCGAGCCCACGTCCAACCCGCGCGTTGGTTGGGACGCGATCAGGAGCCGCTGGGCATGGGTGAACTCGCGGGCGACGATCATCTTCTGCTGGTTGCCTCCGGACAGTGTGGAGGCCGGGGAGTCTGCCGATGGGGTGCGGATGTCGAAATCCTCGATGAGCTTCGTGGCCGATCGTTTGATGGCCGTTCGATCGGTCACGATGCCCTTCGAGAACGGTCGCTCTCGGTAGGTGTTCAACACCAAATTGTCTGCGATCGAGAAGGCCCCGATCATGCCGTCGGCTTGGCGGTCCTCCGGGATGTGGGCGACATCCATCTTGAAAAGCTTGGCGGGGGACGCGCCGGTAACGTCTTCGCCTTCGAGCGTCACCTTCCCGGACTCGACCTTTCGCAGACCGGTTAGAGCCTCGATCAGCTGGGTTTGTCCGTTACCCTGGACTCCGGCGATCGCGAGTATCTCCTTTGCCCTGACCTCGAAGTTGACCCCGTTCACGACCTTGATCCCACGGTCGTCTCGGACGTTCAGATGCTCGACCGTCAGCACGGGATCGCCCGGCTGCGATGGGGTCTTGGAGACTTCGAGTTGAACGTCTCTACCGACCATCATCGTGGCCAGTTCCTGCTCGTCGGTTTCGGCTGGGGTGGTGGTCCCGACCACCTCGCCACGTCGCAGGACGACGATCCGGTCCGCGATCTCGAGCACTTCCTTGAGCTTGTGGGAGATGAAGATGATGGCCTTTCCGGAGTCCTTCAAGGACTTGACGACCCCGATCAGGTCGCGGACCCCCTCAGGGGTCAGAACTGCGGTGGGCTCGTCGAGGATCAGGCAGTCCGCATTGCGGTACAGAGCCTTGAGGATCTCGACGTGTTGCTGCACGCCCACGGGGAGGTCCTCGATGACTGCATCGGGGTCAACGTGGAGGCCGTGCTCTTCGGATAGCGACCGGAGCCGCTCGGCAGCCTTGTCCTCGTCGAGTCGTCCCAGCCCCTTGGTTTCCTCGAGCCCGAGCATCACATTCTCGATCACATTGAAAACGGGAATCAGCATGAAGTGCTGATGCACCATCCCGATGCCTGCCGCGATCGCATCCGCCGGGCTGGCGAAGTCGACCTTTTCATCGTTGATGAGGATGTCTCCTTCGGTAGCCCCGTAGAGGCCGAAGAGGACGTTCATCAAGGTCGACTTGCCGGCTCCGTTCTCCCCTAACAACGCAACAACCTCACCGCTCGAAACGGTGAGGTTGACGTCGCGATTGGCGACCACGCCCGGGAAACGCTTCGTTACACCGCGGAGCTCAACCTTCACAGGCTGGTCCCACTGCGCTCCCAGGCGTAGTCACCATCACTATTCGATTA
>JAENWQ010000008.1 GCA_016649855.1 Actinomycetota bacterium
CCATGAGCATGAAAAGCCCGCCGCAGATGAGCCAGCCCCACACGAGCCCCGAGTCGCCCGGGGGGTCGATCCCGAAATCGAGGAAGTTCCAACCAAGCGAGAGGAACAGCGCGGGCCACGCGAGACCCACCAGGCTCGGGATCTGGTACTTGATCGTCACGAAGACGTAGATGCCGGCCATGATCAACCCGCCCCAGATCCCGCCGATCATCGCGAGCGGAACGCCTTGCGGGCACGATTGACGTGGGACGTAGGGGCCTCCGTCGGCGCACACGCCGTAGCCGAGCAAAGCAAGCGGGTCCACGTCTCTCGGCCTCCCACTCCCGTAAGCTGCCCCTCGTGGGAACGACCGAGATAACCGCGCTCGTTGCCGAGCTGAAGGAACGGCTCGGTGCCAAGGTCACGACCTCGGAGTCCGCTCGGGCCATCCACGGGCGGGATGAGTCGGTGTTCCCGCCGCAGCCTCCGGACGTAGTCGTAATGGCCGCGGCCGTCGATGACGTGCAGGAGGTCGTGCGCCTCTGCAATCGTTACGAAGTGCCCCTTATCCCCTTCGGGGCCGGAACCTCCCTCGAGGGCCATATCCACGCCGTGTCGGGCGGGGTGTCCCTCGACATGTCCGCGATGGACCGCGTCCTTAGGGTCAGCCCGGAGGACCTCGATTGCACGATCGAGCCCGGGGTGACGCGGCTCGCCCTGGAGAAGACGCTCAGCAGAGACGGCCTCTTCTTCCCGACCGATCCGGGGGCCGACGCCACGATCGGGGGCATGGCCGCCACCCGGGCGTCCGGCACGAACGCGGTGAGATACGGAACGATCCGTGATCTCGTCCTGTCCATGAAGGTGGTCCTTTCTGACGGATCGCTCATCTCGACCGGTGGACGCGCGCGTAAGTCGTCCGCCGGTTACGACCTCACGCGCTTGTTCATCGGCTCCGAAGGAACCCTCGGCGTGATCGTGGAGCTAACGCTCCGTCTCTTCGGGATCCCCGAAACGATCGCCGCAGCCGTGTGCTCCTTCCCCACCGTTGAGGACGCGGTCGCGACCGTCACCGCAGCCATCCAGTTGGGTATCCCCATGGCGCGCATCGAGTTGCTCGATACGAGCGCGATCAAAGCCGTGAACGCGCACGCGGGGCTGGGTAACAAGGAAACCCCCACCCTCTTCCTCGAGTTTCACGGATCCCCCGCAGGGGTCAAGGACCAGGCGCAGCGGCTCGCCGAGATCGCCGCGGACAACAACGGGGCAGGGCTCGAGTGGGCGACCAATCTCAGCGACCGGAACCATCTGTGGAGGGCACGACACCAGGCGTACTTCGCGGCCCTGGCCTTGCGGCCCGGATCGAGGGCGCTCTCGACCGACGTATGCGTCCCGATCTCGGCGCTGGCGGGCTGCATCCACGATGCTACCGCCGACCTCGAGCGAAGCTCTCTGCCCTCGATGATCTTCGGTCACGTCGGGGACGGGAACTTCCACACGATCATCCTCGTCGACCCCGACGACACCGTAGAGATGGACGAGGTCCGGGGTCTGAACCAGAGGCTCGTCGAGCGCGCGCTCGACGCGGGAGGAACCTGCACCGGCGAACATGGGATCGGGACCGGGAAGATCGCTTACCTCGAAGCGGAACTCGGTCCCGCGGTCGACGTCATGCGGCGGATCAAAGCGGTGCTCGACCCCAAGAACATCATGAACCCGGGCAAGATTTTCCGGCTCTGAGCTACAAACCCTCTATCGCGGAGGTCCTTTTCACGAACAATCGTTCGGGCAGCACCCGGGCGAGGAGATGCGACCGTGACGCGAGGAGGGGGCCAAGGACGGCAAGGACCAGCACGTAGAGCGCAGTGAACGGCCCGATGCGGGCGTCGACCCTGGCGGACACAGCGAATGTAGCGAGGATGAGCGAGAACTCGCCGCGCCCCACGAGCGTGAGCCCGGCGTTCGCGGCAGCGCGCTGCCCAAAGCCATAGATGCGCGCCCCGATGATCCCTGCAATGACATTCATCACGAGGGTTGCAACGACCGCCAGGCCGACAACGACAGCGACCGCCGATACCTCACCGGGGTCGATCGTCAGACCGAAGGCGAAGAAGAACACCGCTCCGAACGCATCTCTCAATGGAAGGACCAGGCGCTCGACACGCGGCGCGACCTTGGTTTCGGCGATCACCAGACCGGCCATCAGGGCGCCGATGGCATCCGAGACCCCGAACTCCTCGGCGATCCCCGCGATCAGGATGGCGAAACCGACGAACAGCACAGTCAGGAGCTCGTCATCCTCCGAATCGATCAGACGCCCGACATAGCGCGCGCCGTAGCGCATGAGCACAAGCATCGTCGCCAGGAACAGGAACGCCCGACCGAACTCGAAGGCGGCCTCGAGCGGGCCATCTGCGTCACCCAGGATCGGCTGCAGCAGCGACAGGTAGAAAGCCATGAAGACGTCTTGGACCACGATGATCCCGAGGATCATGCCGGTCTCCCGGTTGGCGAGGCGTTTGAGCTCGACGAGGAGCTTGGTGACGATCGCCGAGGACGAGATCCCCACGACCCCGGCGATGACGAACGCCTCTTTGGTCCCCCACCCCATCAAGAAGCCCAGCACCAGGCCCCCACCCATGTGGAGGAGGAGGTAGGCGCCCCCGGCTCCGAGGAGTTTCTTCCCGCCCTTGGTCAGGTCGCCGAGCGAGAACTCAAGCCCGAGGTGGAACAGGAGCAGGATCAGTCCGACCGAGGCAAAGAGTTCGAGGTGGTCCAGCGTCGTCGACGAGGATGAGCCCGGGCGTGTGAGGGCCGGTGAGGATGCCTGCGGCCATGAAGAATGGGATCGTCGGAAGGCCGATCCTCCGGCCCATCCGCGCGAGCAGCCCAGCAGCGACGAAGGCTCCGCCGAGGGCTACCAGCTCGTTAGGCATGCATCACCCGAGGACGAAGTTGATGAACCCTGGGAAGTTGTCGCGCGGCCCGACCACCACGAGGCGGTCGCCCGCCTGGATCGTCTCCGACGGATCCGGAGCATTGATCGAGCTCTTCCCACGGACGATGGCGATGACGCTCATTCCGGTCTGGCTGCGGATCTGAAGCTCCCCAATCGAGCGCCCGACAACCGGTGAGCCGTCGCCGACGGTTACCCAGTCGACGACGAACTCACCGATGAGGTTCTCGATCTCCTCGACCACCGCAGGCTTGAATGAGGATCCCCCCAGGATCCCGCCTACGCGCCGTGCCTGGTCGTCGCTCAGTTCTACTGCGCACTTCGGGTCGTCGCACCCCCGCTCCATGACGTAGAGATCCCTGCGCCCGGAGTGATGCACAACGACAACGACGGACTGACCGCCACCGGCGAGGATCTCGTAGCGCCGGCCGATACCCGGCAGATCCGATTCACTGATGCCCATCTATCCGCTCCTTCCGATCAGCGACGGCGTCGCTTTCGCTTGGCCGCTCCCGCACGCTTCCTCGCAGCCGTCTGAGCTGCGGTCGGCTTCGGCTTAGTTGCAGTAGCGACCGCGCCGGTGGCGGGCTCGACCGCCTCCCCTGGTGCCACCTCGGCGGCCTTCTCCTTGGGAGCCGTTTCGGCAGCCCTCTGCTCAGGGGTCGGTCGCTTGTGGTCGCTCCCAGACAGGTACTCGATGTTCACCATGGCAGGAGCTGCCGTGAACACAGACGAGTAGGTACCGACCACGATACCGATGATGAGGGCCAGCGCAAAGTCCGTCAGCGTTTCGCCCCCAAGGAAGTACAGGGCGATCAGGATGAACAGAGCACCGAGTCCAGTGTTGATCGTTCGCGGGATGGTTTGCAGGCAGGCGTCGTTGGCTACTTGCTCCAGCGATTGTCGGCCCTTCATGTGCAGATGTTCTCGGATCCGGTCGAAAACGACGACCGAGTCGTTGATCGAGTAACCGACTACCGTCAGAAGTGCAGCGATGAAGACGCCGTCGATGTCCTTACCGAGCCATGCGAATACCCCGAGCAAGATGATGACGTCGTGGAACATCGCCACCACCGCCGATGCCCCGAAGGTCCAGCGGAACCGGAAGGCGAGGTAGAGGAGCTGAGCTCCGATTCCTAAACCCAGGGCGATGAGTGCCTTGCGGCGCAGTTCGTCCCCGATCGTGGGACCGACGAACTCGTCCCTGACTTTTTCAGTCTCTCCTCCGACCGAAGCCACCGCTTCTTCGATTTTTGCGTCGTCGGCCTCGGATACCTCGCTCGAACGGATAGAAACGTTCCCCTCTCCCGATTCCTGTACCACAGCACGCGGGAACCCGGCGTCGGCAAGAGCACTTCGCACCTCGTTGAGGTCTGCGGGTTCCGAGGTCGAGAACTCGACGAGACGCCCCCCGGTGAACTCGAGGCCGAAGTTGAGGCCATTCGCCACCAAGCCGGTGATAGAGAGCGCGATCAGGACACCGGATATGGCGAACCAGACCTTGGCGCGAGAGATGAGGTTGATCGGGCGTTCCTCGAGGCGCTTCCGAAGCTTGCCTCCGACGTTCATCCCGAACCAACTCGGCCTCTTGGCAAGCCGCTTGCTCTTCATCGCGAGTTCGGCCAAGAGGCGCGTGATGACCAGAGCGCTGAACAACGACACCGCGACACCGACCGTCAGCGTCACACCGAAGCCTCTTACCGCGCCCGTCGCGAAGTAGAAGAGGATGATCGCGGCGATGACGGTGGTCGCATTCGAGTCGGCGATCGCGCTCCACGCCTTCTTGAACCCTTCGAGGATCGCCGTCCGTAATCTCTTGCCGTCCTCGAATTCTTCCTTGGATCGCTCGAACACCAGCACGTTGGCGTCCACCGCCATACCGATGGCGAGAACGAACCCCGCGATGCCCGGCAACGTCAGCGTGGCCCCCAACGCGAGGAGCATCGCGTAGGAGATGAGCCCGTAGGCGAGCAGCGCGAGCGCGGCCAGGACCCCCAGGAGGCGGTAGTAAGCGATGACGTAGAGGATCGTGAGAAGTCCACCGATGACGGCCGCCTTGACACTGGCCTCCACTGCTGCGTCGCCAAGGGTTGGGCCGATGGTCCGTCGCTCGACAACCTCGACGGGAACAGGAAGTGCTCCCGCTCTGATCAGGAGCGCCAGATCCTTGGCCTCGTCCTCGGTGAAGTTCCCGGTGATCTCCGTCTCGCCCCCGGCGATACCCACATCACACTCGACGCCGTCACCCACCTCGGGGCTCGTGATCACCTCTTCGTCGAGGACGATCGCCACGCGGCGCTTCGGACTTCCGAGCGGCTCACAGGCAGCCGTACCGGTCAGTTCCGCCCAGTCCGCTCCGCCGGTTCCCCGGAAGGAGATGGTGACCGTCCAGCCCACTCCCGCAGGATCGAGAACCGCCACGGCGTTATCCAGGACGTCTCCGGTCATGGTCGCGGGAGCGAGCCGCAATCGAGCGCCCTCCTTGTCACTCAGGATCAGCTCGTCGGGGTCCTGGTTCTTGCCGCCGTCACCTTGAGGGACCCCCAGCACGGCGTGAAAGGTCAGCTGCGCCGTCTTACCGATGACGGCGAGAGCTTCGTCGGGATCGGAGACGCCGGGCAATTCGATGATGACGCGACGGTCACCCGACTCCTGGAGGCTCGGCTCCGAAACACCCAGCTGGTCGACACGGCGACGGAGGACCTCAAGGGTTCGAGCAAGCGTGTCCGAATCAACCTGCTCCAGCTCCGTGTCTTGAGCTTCAAGCACGATCTGGGTGCCGCCTTCGAGGTCGAGACCCAGGCGAGCGGGGCGAGTCATAACGAGCACGATGGAGCCGACTACGGCGATAAGGACGATGAGTGAACGCCAGACAAGATGACGGGACAAGGTGGTTCCTCCAGAGGTAGGCCGCGGGACGCGGCGGGGTCTAAATGAGGGACAGGGCGCGCGGGGGCGCTCTGAGGGTGACGCCCGAGATACTCAGGGCGCGCAAGAGGGCGTGTCGTGTCCCGTGGATACCGACAAAACCCGCCACGAACAGCAGGCCTAGGGCCGCCGCCAGGGACACTGCAGGAGTATCGAAGCGGACCCGTTTCGCGGTCGCCTGAGACCGGGCCCCCTCGAGCGAGATCCTGGCATCGGGCGCCGCGGTTCCTTCGAGGGCGGGCTCACGTCTCTGACCACCCACGCCGGCCCTGGATCCCCGGCCGTCGGCCGGCATCGCGAGCGCCAGGGGAACGAGCGCGCAGAAAACCGCTCCCAGAGCCAGTATTCCGCCGATGCGGCGAGAGGGTCTCATAACGCCCACACCGTATATCGCCCCCGCCCGCCCAACTCGCCCCTGCCCACCCCTGGCGGGCCACGTCAGGATGGCGCCTAGGAGCTGAGGCTAGGTCGTACCGGTCTTACGGCTGTCGGCCGAGGTACGCGAGGGCCTTGTCCGCGATCGGCGCGTCGTCCGGGACCTCGACGGGTTCGCCGAACGATTCTCCGCGCGGGTAGTCCCCAAGCGGCTTCATCATCGAAGAGGTCATGCCGTAAACAGCCTCGGCGATGTCGTCGTCGATGTCCGCCGGCTGCCCGGTCGCTTTCGCCAGATCCCACCCGTGGACCGCGGCGTCCGCCACGGCCAGACCGAGGGCCACCTGACCCGGCGTATCTCCCCACGGAAGGGCGAAGTTCTTGTCGATCGCCCCAGGAACGCCGAACGCCGCGGCCGCATCGGCTGAAGCTTTCTCGTACGCGGCCAGGTGATCGTCGCCGAGACGATCGGTTCCGTCGGACATCGAAACCTTCTCGCCGGAGCCGCCGGCCGCGAACGTGATACAGCCGGCGACGATGTGATTGAGGAGCGTTCGAACATCCCAGTCACCGCACGGGGTCGAGTCTCCCAACTGCTCGGGGATCGTGTTGGCAACCACCTCACCCGTGCGCTTCAACGCCCGCTCGTACATACCGGCATCCATCGCAGCCTCCTCAAATTGAAATAGGTCACCAAGTCTCCGCCTCAACTCGAAGCGATGGCAACCCGGGGTCCCGCCGAGTCCCAGGGGCCTGATCTAGAGTGAGCCCATGGGAAATGGAAACGTCGAAGGCATCTTCGTGGCCACCGTCACCAGTGGTCCGATCGAGCGGGTCGAGGAGGTCTCGGCCGTCGCGGGGGCCGGGCTGGAAGGCGACCGCACGTGGCAGGGTGAGCTGCCCGTCGAACAACGTGAGGCCAAGCGCGAGATCACCTTGTTCGCCAAAGAGGGCGTGGATCGCGTTACCCGCGACACGGATCTGGAGCTCACCTACGAGGACCTTCGCCGCAACATCATGACCACGGGCATCGATCTCATGTCCCTGATCGGCAAACGTTTCCGCGTCGGTGATGTCGAGCTGGAGGGCATCAAGATCGCCCATCCCTGCCTCCATCCGCGTCGGCGATCCGGTCGTGATCGATCCCGACTGGCCGAAGGCTGTTGCCGCTTCTCGCTAGGACGAGGGTGATGTGGGCGTCAGGTTGGGCGGTGCAGTCCAGGAACGCAGCGTCTTGACGTAGTTCGAACGCTCGAAAGCGCTGGGGTCATCGCTGCTGCTGTAACTCATGCTCCCTCGCAGCTGGTCTACCGAGCTGTACTCGTGTTCCTCCAGCCAGGCGCCGAGCTCGGTATGTAGCACCGACAGGTATTCGGGTCCGTTGTGGAGCAGCGCGGACGTCGTCATCGCTACGTCGGCGCCGGCGAGGAGAGCCTTGGCCACGTCGCGGCCACTGTGCACGCCGGAGGTGAGCGCCAGCGATGCGCTGTCTAGCAGCGGCCGCAGGATCGCTATCCACCTCAGCGGCAAACGGATCTCCCACGGATGGCTGAGTTCGAGCTTGACGACGACCTCGCGGGTGTCGACGTCGAGGTCGGGCTGGTAGAAGCGGTTGAACAGCACGAGACCCGCCGCGCCCGCGCCCACGACCGCCTGCCCGAAGTGCGCCATCGAACTGTAGTAGGGGCTGAGCTTCACCGCGACCGGCATTGACACCGTCGAGCACACCTCTTCTATCAACTCGATGTCGGCTTTCTCGACGTCGGAGCCGCTCCGGTAGGGATCCGCTGCGACGCGATAGAGATTGAGCTCGAGCGCGTCTGCACCGGCCTCCTCGATCAGCCGCGCGTAGCGGATCCAGGCGCCGCGCGAGGTCGCGTTAAGACTGGCGATGACCGGGATGCCGACGTGGTGCTTGATGTCGGAGATCCTCGCCAGGTAGCGATCGGTGATCGAGGGGAAGTCCTGCGCGCCGCTGGGGTAGTAGTCGAGAGCCTCCGCGAAATGCTCAGTTCCCGCGTAGAGCACGTCCTGCATCGACACCTCTTCGTGGACGATCTCCTCCTCGAACAGAGACGGAAGGACGATCGCGCCCGCTCCGGCCGCGTCGATCCGCTCGGCCGTCTCGATCACACCGGTCAGGGGGCTAGCCGAAGCCACGATGGGGGAACGCAGGTCCAGGCCGAGGTAACTGGTTCGCAGTTCGGTCATGGCGTTGTCGCCCCTTCGTCGTAGCGATAACCCGCGTCGCTCTCGACCTCCGGCTGTGCCTCGGGTTCCGGGTCGTGTGGCACGGTTCGCTCCATCGCGCTGAGTTGCTCGTAGTACCGCCAACGTTCGTCGACATCGGCTTGCGCCAGACCGAGCAGCATCTCGGCGCGCTCGGGATGAGTGCGTTGGAGGATCGCGAAGCGAGCTTCCGTCGACATGAAATCGCGCAACGGGATCGTGGGTTTCTTCGAGTCGAGCTTGAAGGGGTGGCCGTTTTCGATCTCGCTCGGCTGGAAGCGATACAGCGGCCAGTACCCACTGCGAACCGCGTCCTTCTGATGTGTCATCGACTTCGACATGTCGATGCCGTGAGCGATGCAGGTCGAATAGGCGATCACCAGCGAGGGTCCTGGCCACTGGTCGGCCTCGACCAGGGCCTTGACCGTTTGCGCGTCGTTCGCGCCCATCGAGATCTGCGCCACGTAAACGTTGCCATAAGCGCGCGCTATGGCCCCCAGGTCCTTCTTACCGATACCCTTACCGGCCGCGGCGAATTTCGCGACAGCGGCGCGCGGGGTGGCTTTGGAAGCTTGGCCCCCTGTGTTCGAGTAGACCTCGGTATCGAGCACCAGGATGTTGACGTTCCGTCCGGTGGACAGCACGTGGTCGAGGCCCCCGTAGCCGATGTCGTAAGCCCATCCGTCGCCGCCGATGATCCACACGCCCTTGCGGACCAGTTGGTCGACCACGCTCAAGAGGTGGGCAACATCGGGGTCGTTGGAGGCCATCGCGACGAGGCTCTCCTTCAGGGCTGCAACCCGTGCGCGCTGCGTCCGGATGCCGGCTTCCGAGTCCTGGTCGGCCTTGAGGATCGCCCGCACCGACGCGCCATCGAGGCGCGGCGCGAGTTTCTCGAGCAACGCGCGGGCGACGTCCATCTGGGCTTCCAGCCCGAGGCGCATCCCGAGACCGAACTCCGCGTTGTCCTCGAACAGAGAGTTATTCCATGCCGGTCCCCGGCCTTCGGCGTTCATCGTCCACGGCGTCGTAGGCAGGTTGGCGCCGTAGATCGACGAGCATCCCGTCGCGTTGGCGACGATGATCCGATCTCCGAAGAGCTGGGTGACGAGTTTGATATAGGGGGTCTCGCCACAACCGGCGCATGCGCCTGAGAATTCGAACAGGGGAAGGAGCGTCTGCGTCGTCTTGACCGAGTCGTGAGGCACGAGATCGCGATCCAGTTCGGGGATGTCGAGGAAGAAGTCCCAGTTCGTCCGTTCCGCGTCCCGGTGTTCCGCGACGGGTTCCATGTTGATCGACTTGTGACGCACTTCGCTCTTGCTCTTGGCCGGACAGACGTCGACGCAGACTCCGCAACCCGTGCAGTCGTCGGGCGCGACCTGGATCGTCATCCTGTGGCCCGCGATTTCCTTCGAGCGGAAATCCTTCGACTGGAACGACTCCGGCGCGCCGTTCAGCGTTTCGGGCTCGTAGACCTTCATGCGGATCGTCGCGTGCGGACACACGATCACGCACTTGCCGCAGTCGATGCAGATGTCGGGGTCCCATATCGGGATCTCTTTGGCGATCGATCTCTTCTCGTACTGAGCCGTACCGGTGATGAACGTGCCGTCCACCGGCAAGGCGCTGACCGGCAGCAGATCGCCCTCGCCTGCCATCAATCGTGAGGTGACCCGCTTGACGAAGTCCGGCGCCTCGTCCGGGATCGTCATCTCCCGGGTGTGCTCGCTGTCCACCCGTTGCGGCACGGACACCTGGTGCAGCTCCTGCAGCGAATGATCGATCGCTGCGAAGTTACGCTCGACGATCGTGCGGCCGCGTTTGCCGTAGTCCTTCTCGACCGACTCCTTGATCCTCGCGATCGCCTCGTCGGTGGGGAGGACTCCGGAGAGATGGAAGAAGCACGGCTGCATCACCGTGTTGATGCGGCTCCCCATCTCCGTCTCGCGCGCGACCTTCTCGGCGTCGATCACCCAGAACGCGATCTGCTTGTCGATGATCTCCTGCTGGACCTCGCGGGGGATCTCGTCCCACACGTCGTCCGGAGCGAAGGGGCTGTTCAGCAGGAAGGTTGCACCGTGTTTCGCGTGCTCCAGCACGCTCATCTTCTGAAGCAACCCGAACTGGTGACAGGCGACGAAGTCCGCATCCTCGATCAGGTACGTCGAGCGGATCGGCTCCGGACCGAAGCGTAGATGCGAGACCGTCACCGATCCCGCCTTCTTCGAGTCGTAGACGAAGTAGCCCTGGGCCCACAGGTCGGTGCTTTCTCCGATGATCTTCACGGAGTTCTTGTTCGCGCCGACGGTTCCGTCGGACCCCAGTCCGAAGAACATCGCCTGCACCTCGTTGGCGGGGCGCTGATACCGGAAGGAGCGGTCGATCTCGAGGCTGAGGTTGCTGACGTCGTCGTAGATCCCGACGGTGAAGCGACGCTTCGGCTTCGGCTCGGCGAGCTCGTCGAACACCGACTTCACCATCGCGGGCGTGAACTCCTTGGACGACAATCCGTAGCGACCCCCGATGACGCGAGGCATCCGTTCGAACGGAGGGTCGTCGGCGTCCATGGCCTCGCTCAACGTGGTGATCACATCGAGGAAGAGCGGCTCGCCGGTGGCACCGGGCTCCTTCGTGCGATCCAACACCGCTATCGAACGCACGGTCGGCGGCAGCGCCCGGACCAGCTTGGCCGCGGGGAAGGGACGGTAGAGACGCAGCTTCAGGACGCCGACGCTCTCCCCGCTGCCCGTCATCGCTTCGACAGCTTCCTCGGCGGCTCCCACGCCCGATCCCATCAGCACGACCACGCGATCGGCGTCGGGGGCTCCGGAGTACTCGACGAGGTCGTAGTGCCGGCCGGTCCGTGATGCAAAGGCCTCCATCGTCTCTCGTACCAGCCCTGGCACCGCGTCGTAGAACGGGTTGCACGCCTCGCGCGCTTGGAAGAAGGAGTCCGGGTTCTGCGCGGTCCCTCGTAGCATCGGCGCGTCGGGGGTCAGTCCTCGGCTGCGGAAGGCCAGGATCGCGTCGGCGGGAACCAGAGAGCGGATGTCCTCGTCGCTCAACATCGCGACGCGATCGATCTCGTGAGAGGTCCGGAACCCATCGAAGAAGTGCAGGAAGGGCACGCGCGATCGCAGGGTGGCTACGTGCGAGATGAGGGCGAAGTCATGTGCCTCCTGCACCGAGCTCGCGCAGAGGAGGGCGAATCCCGTGGTGCGCGCGTGCATCACGTCGCTGTGATCGCCGAAGATGGAGAGCGCGTGGGTCGCGATCGTCCGGGCCGCTACGTGGATCACGGTAGGCGTGAGCTCGCCTGCGATCTTGAACATGTTGGGGACCATCAGCAGCAGGCCCTGCGAGGCGGTGAAGGTCGTCGACATGGCGCCTTTCTGCAGCGCACCGTGTAGCGCTCCGGCGGCACCCGCCTCCGACTGCATCTCGATCACCTCGGGAACGGCACCCCAGAGGTTCGGCTTCTGGCTCGACGCCCAGTCGTCGGAGTGTTCACCCATGGGAGAGGCCGGTGTGATCGGGTAGATCGCGATGACCTCGCTTAGGGCATAGGCCACCCGAGCCGCGGCTTCGTTCGCGTCCAGACACATCCAGTTATGTTCCATAGGACCTCACGTTAGGAACTCCTCGCCGCTAGAGGCAGGGCCGAAGGGCATCGTCCCCAGGTGACCTTCGGCCCATCTCGGGCGGAAGCACGCATCGGTCTCCTAGAGCTCAGGCCACCCCGTGCCAAGCAGGGCCACGATATCGCGCATGGAGATCATCCCGCTGACGTCACCGTCTGTGACGATGACGACGTGACGGATGCCGGTCTCGTTCATCTTGGCGATCGCATCCCCGATGACCGCGTCATCCTCGGCGACGACGGGCGCCTCGGTCATGTACTCGCACACCTCGATCTCAGCCAGATCACATCCATCGGCGATAGCTCGCACGATGTCTCGTTCGGATATGACCCCAGCCAAGCCATTAGGTTCGAAAACCACGAGAGCGCCGATATCCTCGTCGGCCAGCAGCTTGGCGGCCGCGCCCAGGGACTCCGACTTGGGGATGGTGACCGGCATGCGCGGCCTCAGCTCCTTGATCTTCATGACTCCCTCCTTCGTGGAGCTCGCAGGATGTGCTCAACCAGCTGCGCCCGTACATTCATCACGTCCCCTCCCTCACGAAGGGACCAACTACCCAAGGGGTTTTTCTTACATCGCGGGGATCGCTTGGGTTTCGCGCCGGCTTGACGTTGCGGTCGTCCCATTGCCAGTCAAGCTCGTCCACGACCTCGAGCACCCCCGGTACCTGGGACGCGATCCGTATCGCAAAGTCGTGCGTGGTCCTGCGGTCCGCAGTACCGCTGATCGCGACCGCTCCACCCGACGCTTCGACGCCAAGCGAGGTGAAGTTCTCCTCGCCCAGGACCTCGATAGCACTTCTCACCGCCGGGGCGAGGTCTTCATCGCTGCGAACCATGGCGCGGACGAGATCGGCACGAGCCAGGACGCCGACCACGTAGCCGTCCGGGTCGACAACGGGGAGCCGCCTGAAGCCGTGTCGATCGATGAGCGAGGCCGCCTCCCATAAGCTGGCGTCGGGCGAGACCGAAACGACGTCTCTCGTCATGATGTCCGCCACCGTTGTGTGGCCTGCCTCGCGCGGCAACACCCCACGCAGCAGGAACCTGATCGGATCGACCGCCACGAAGGGTGTCCCGCTGCGAGCCGGCGGTGCGTAGGCGGCCACGAGGTCTGCCTCGGAGAAGATCCCAACCAGGAGGCCGCGTTCAACCACCGGTGCGCCGCTGATGCGGTTGTTCAGCAGCCGTCTCGCGGCCTCCTGGATGGAGTCTTGCGGCCGCAATGTGACGACCAGATGGGTCATCACGTCTTTGACCTTCATGTCCTTCATCTCTTCTCCCCTCTGCTGATCGAGAGTCTCCTGGGCGACATCCCCGGATGTATCCCCGTACCGCCGACGACAACTGGCGGCCGGGTGAGGTCGATCTCGGTGCGGTCGAGATGCGCGATCGCGCCGAGCACGTCGCCCCGCGTCACAACTCCCACGAGCCGGTCCGAGTCCACCACCGGAACACGGTTGATCTGATGGACACGCAACAGCCGTGCGATCTCATCGAGGTGGGCGTCCAGACCTACGGTCACAGCCGGGGTGGTCATGACGTCTCTGGCGCGCCGGATCCCGCGTCGCAGGTCGCGCAGATCGCGCATGAAGGGACCGTGGTTGTGGCGGCGCACCGCGAGCCGGACCATGGGACCGCCCAATGCGTGGGCCAGGTCCCGCTCAGAGATGACGCCGACAACCCTGTCCGACGCATCGACGACCGGCATGCCCGAGATGTCCCGTTCGGCAAGTATCTCGGCAACCTCCTCGAAGAAGGCTTCGTCGCGACATGCCACGGCGGGCGCCGTCATGACGTCACCCGCGGTCGGCTCCTGGTTGTCCACGGATCCGATGACGAAGAGGTCGCGCATGGAGACGATGCGGAAGTCCTTCCCATCCCGCACGATGAGATGCCGGATGCGCGCCGTCCTCATACGCTCGAGCGCATCGCCATCGTCGATCGGTCCGTCGACGATAACCGGGAAGTCGTTGACGATCTCCCCCACTCGGGTTGCCGCCGCGTCCTTGGCCTGGGCCACGAACCAGGAGAGATCACGCTCGGTGACGATGCCCTCGAACTCTCTGTCTGCGTCCAGTACGCCCAGGGCCCCGATGCTGCAGTCGGCCATGAGGCGGGCCGCCTCTTGCACCGTCGCGTCAGCGCGGACCGAGATGAGCGGATGAGTCTGTACCTTGGTCGACATGAGACCATCTCCCTCGCTCGGCTATCTCACGCCTCCAAAGCTCCGCTCTTGCTCCGGCCACCACTAGAGCCGCCTGGCCCCCAAGCATTGTGCCGTTGGTAACCAACGCCCCGAGGGAGGGGTTGGAGACCGATCGGCCCCTTCTGTGACCCTCCGACCTTAGGATCACCTGCATGCGACCGGCCCACGAGCTCCCCCAGGGTTACCCAGCGCACCGAGTCGTCGATGTCGGCTTGCGCGACGGCTCGACCGTGCGCGTGCGGCCCGCACTACCCGAGGATCTCGATTCGCTAGAAGCTCTGTTCTCGCGGCTGTCGCCCGACTCGGTCCGCATGCGGTTCCACGGCGTAGCAGCTCCGTCGAGGGCGATGCTGCAACGGTTCGTTGACGTCGACTACAAGGAGAGCCTGTCTCTCCTAGCCGAGACAGGGCTTGGAGAAGGCGCGAAGTCGATAGCACTGGCGACCTACATCCGGACAGATGAAGCACGCGCCGAGATGGCCCTGGTGGTGGACGATGCCTTTCAGGGGCTTGGGCTCGGAAGCGTACTCATCGAGCACCTCGGGGAGGCAGCCGCAGAAGCTGGGATCAGCACCTTCGAGGCGGAGGTACTGGCATCGAACACCGACATGCTCGAGGTCCTTCGCAACCTCAACCTGCCCGTCCAAACGTCAATGAGTGCCGGCGTGGTTCACGAGGAGTTTCCAACCTCGCCCACCGCCGAAGCCATCGAGTCCTTCGAACACCGGGAGGCGATCGCGGCGAGCGCTGGGGTGGAGCGCTTGGTCAAACCCCGCTCGGTCGCAGTGATCGGAGCTTCGCGACGACGCGGGACCATCTCCGGTGAGGTCTTCCACAATCTGACCGACGGCGGATTCGAGGGACCCGTCTACCCGGTGAACCCGAAGGCCGATGTGGTCCAGTCCGTTCGGGCCTATCCCTCGGTGTTCGACATCCCAGGTGAGGTCGACCTCGCTGTGATCGTGGTACCGGCTCAGGTGGTCGCCGGGGTCGCCCGCGAGTGTGGGGAGAAGGGGGTGAAGGCGCTGCTCATCATCTCATCCGGTTTCGCAGAGACCGGCGAGGAAGGCGAACAGAGGCAACGCGAGCTGCTCGAGATCGCTCGGGGCTACGGGATGCGGATCGTTGGACCCAATTGCATGGGGGTCATGAATACGCATCCGGCCGTGCACCTCAATGCGAGCTTTGCTCCCTCTTCACCGAGCCCCGGCAGACTGGGCTTCTCGTCGCAATCTGGAGCATTAGGCATCGCGGTCATCGACCGTACGCGCGAGTTGGGCCTCGGGATGTCCACGTTCGTGTCGGTGGGAAACAAGGCCGACATATCCGGCAACGATCTCCTCCAGTACTGGGAAAGCGACCCCGAAACGAACGTGATCTTGCTTTACCTGGAGTCGTTCGGTAATCCACGCAAGTTCGCTCGCATCGCACGCCGGGTGGCGCGGCACAAGCCCATAGTCGCGGTGAAGAGCGGGAGATCGGGGGCAGGAGCGCGGGCGGCCGCGTCCCACACCGGGAGCCTCGCGGCCGGCGATGTCGCCGTCGACGCATTGTTCCATCAGGCCGGCGTGATCCGCACCGAGACGCTGGAGGAACTCTTCGACGTGGCCAGCGTGCTGGACAACCAGCCACTGCCCAAGGGCAAAGGCGTCGGGATACTCACCAATGCGGGCGGACTCGGGATCCTCTGCGCGGATGCCTGTGAGGCAGCCGGACTTCAGGTCCCCGAAGTCTCCGACGAGACCAAGGCCGCGCTGCGCGCGCTACTGCCCATGGAGGCGAGCGTGAGCAATCCCGTCGACATGATCGCGACGGCCACCGCAGAGCAATATGCCGAGTCATTGAGTCTGCTGGCCCGCGATCCGAGTATCGACGCGGTTGTCGTCATCTTCATCCCTCCGCTGGTGACCCGAGCAGAGGATGTCGCTGACGCCTTGCGCCAGGCCGCGTCTGCACTTCCCAATAAGACCGTCGTCGCGTGTTTCCTTGGTGTTCAGGGGATCCATGAACGATTGAGCGACGGAGAGGTTGTCGTTCCCTCCTTCGCCTTTCCCGAAGCCGCGGCGCGCGCTCTGGGACGGGTTTCCCGTTACGCCCGGTGGCGCGACCGTCCGGATGGCACGGTCCCGGAGCTGGAGGACGTTGACCGGACCCGGTCTGGACACCTGGCCGCGTCCCTGCTCGCCTCGGGCGAGCGGTGGCTCGATCAGGACTCCGTCCAGGTGCTCCTTGGCCACTACGGGATCCCAACTGCCCGTTCGATCCTCGTGAGCACCCCGGACGAGGTCGGGTCGGCCGCAGCGGAGATCGGCGGGACGGTCGCGGTCAAGGTGGACTCCCGCACGCTCCTTCACAAGACGGACGTCGGTGGGGTTCTCCTCGGCCTCGAGAACGCGGACGAAGCCACCCGGGCGGCTCACGAGATCGACCAGAGGCTCCGAGAGCAAGGGCTTGTGGATCAGGTGGACGGATACGTCGTCCAGCAGATGGTCACGCACAAAGGGGCTGAGTTCTTCGTGGGCGTGACCCATGACCCCCTATTCGGTCCTTTGCTCGCGTGCGGCTTGGGCGGAACGCTCGTGGAGCTGATGCGAGATGTCAGCGTGCGCATCACCCCGGTGACCGACGTCGACGTCGACGAGATGCTCCGGTCGCTGAAGACGTGGCCGCTCTTCGAAGGCTACAGAGGGCAACCACCGCTCGATGACCCCGCACTGCGGTCGGTGCTCTTCCGCATCTCGGCGCTGGTCGAGGACATCCCCCAGGTCGCAGAACTCGACCTCAATCCAGTTCTGGTCGGGGATGCGGGGACGGGGTGCACCGTCCTGGACGCGCGGATCCGCATGGCAGCACCTCAACCGAGAAAGCCGCTCGGAGCCAGGACGACCTAGCGACGCTCTTTTCGAGAGCACCGACACGGATAGGGCGACGGCGAACCAACCGAAAGGAGTCGATCGTGAAGCACTTCACCACTGAAGAGGCGCTGCGCGTCTCCGAGAAACTGGGCATCGACTGGACCGAGAGCCCGTTCGACCTCGAGCAATTCCGGCGCGGCCTCGATGTCGAACTCGAGCACGGGACGCACGACCCCGAGACGAACGTGACGAACGACGATCCTGTGATGACCGGGAAGATCGCTCTTGCGCACCTGCGCGAGTTGCCCGACTACTACACGAGGCTGGAGCGCATGGAGGCGGAAGCGGGTTCGTAGGCAAGCGCATCGCAGTGACGCTTGTCTCCAGGGGCCCGGGAGCACACGGGAAGTTCTCGGGCCCTACTCATTCCCCGCTTTCCCCGCTTTCCCCGCTTTCCCCGCTTCCGGTGCCCACGTTCTTCCACGTGATCTCCGCTCCTTGATGGCCGGTTCTGACGACCCAGACCGTTGCAAATGTCCCGGAGAGCACCATGGCTGCCGTCATCACGGTTGCGATCTGACGGTTCGGAGCCGAGGTCTTCCCATCTGAACGACGCGCAAGGATCAGGTCGTAGACGGCGAGCGCGAGCGTCACGAGAAAGAAGACGGCGATGAGCGTACGTGTCGCCTCCCCGAGATCCGCATGCAACTCGAGGGCCTGGCTCTCGCTCTCCACGCTCTCCTCGAGTTGTTCGCCACTTCCGACGGCAAGCTGTGCACCGAGCAGAGCAACGCCCGATAAGGCAACCGTGACCCACAGGAACGACTTGCGCCAGCGCGTCCTGAACATCACAAGGGCGGTGAGCGCAGCAAGAGGGGTAAGCACTACCGGCAGATGGACGAACAGCGGATGCGCGGGAACCCCAAACAACGAGTTTATCTCCATACATTCCTCCTTATCCTTTGACGACCGATCCTTGTCTGCTCGCAACCCGAGCGACGGCCGCTGCCTTTCTTTCCGCCTTCACTTTGCGGCCGGCGGCCGAGGCCACGATCCGGTATCCGAGCAACACCACAACTACAACTGTGACGCTCGAGTAAAGACCTGCGGCGAAAACATTTGCGGAGTCGGATCCCGCACCTATTCCGTGCGCAGTCATGGCGGCGAAGGCCACCGGTGTCGAGTAGTGGATGCGGCGCCATGTTCGTGGGCCGATCTTCTTTCGCAGGTAGAAAGAAGCCACAACCACGGTGCTCAGATAGCCGGCTATGACCCCGACGCCTACCCACAGGGGGGCGTAGGGGGACAGGCCCGGAACGAGCAAGGTCCCCAGCGTGAACTCGAAGAACGAGTCGTTGAGGATCGCCCATGCGTGGACGAAGATGAGGATCACTCCGGCGATAGAGGTTGCCTCGTGAACCAACGTCAGGCTACGGCTTGCCTTCTTGCCCATGTATTTACTCGAGAGCAAGAGACCCGTGATCGCTGCGATAGCTAATGCGATGTAGGCGGTGAACCCGGACGCTCTGGCCAGCATCCACGCCGTCATCACGACAGCACCTCTTGGGTCCGTGGGAACGACAGCGTCATGCCCTCGGTCGTTGTGACCAGGGCGCCTCGCACCTCGGGGAGGCTTTCGGCCCACCCGAGCCCATGCCACGCGCCCATGAGGACCACCGAGCGGGCGACAGTCTCCGCTACCCTCAGATCTTCCGCGACAACCGTCGCCGCCAACACGTCCGTTTCGGCCGGGGAGCCGGTCGCCGGATCGATCAGGTGATGCCCGTCCGCCCAACGACGGCGATCTATGCCGCTCGTGGCGACGCCGCAGTCTTCGACCGTTAGTCCGGCGACGCGATCCCCACCGTGTTTCACATCGACCACCCAACGGCCCCGAGCAGCGATGTCGCCGGCAGCATCGACCAGCCGCGCGCCGGGGACCTCGAGGGCGGCGCGAGCGGTCCATCCCTTGGCGATCCCGCCGAGGTCGATCCCAACGCCGGGTGGTCGTCGGACCGAGTTGTCGTCGAGCGACACGGAGTCCCACCCCGGGACCGTTCTGGAACCGCGACTCTTCTTGCTGGCTAAGTTCAGGTCCCGGTCGTAGCCCGCGGCGCGCACCGCGGCGAGGACCGTCGGGTCAACCCGTCCCTCCGACAGCTGGTAGGCACGGTCGGCCGTCTCCAGCATCTCTGCCATCAGCGGACTGATGGGGACGCTCAAAGCAAGAGCATCGTTTATCCGGGTCAACTCCGAGTCGTCCCTGAATCGCGAGCAGCACGCCTCGACCCGCTCGAAAAGGTCTTCGAGGTCGCGCGACAGATCGCGCGTACCCCACCAGGAGATGTCCGAGCCCATGGCCCGGAAGCGGCCGTATTCCATCACGAGCTGCTCGTGGTTGGAGCCGCCGGAGCTTGCGCAACCGGCGCGGTCGTCGTCGTCGTTGTTGCGGAGGCCTGCACGTAGATCGTTCCTCCCGAGGAGGCGCCCTGGGCTGGAGTCGCCCTCCTGATCACCAGGAGCCGGCTCGGGCCGCTCTTGCCTGCAGCGGTCCGGCCGGCAGCTACCTGGGTGCCGGCAGCCGTCGTGGTGCCCGGGTCCTCGATCGACCGGATCGCCTCGGCCACACCGATGGTGGTTAGCAACGAGACGCTGGATGCGATGGCGGCCGCGCCCAATCGTCTGGCGTGGCGCATGTCAGTCGCCCTCCTCTTCGAATCCATCCTCGGCCTCGTACTCGTGCTCGTCGTCGTAGTTGCCGTCGTCGTTCTCGAACTGATCGTCCGACTCCGAGACGACGGTTGATGGGGCGGGGGCGACTGCCGGCAATGTCACGACGTTCGGCGCAGAGCTTGATGCCATTCCGGGAGCCTTCGCATCGATCACGACGGCACGGCACTCGCGGTTCTTCTTCAGGAGCTTCTTCAGTTGAGCGTCGGACATCGCCGTCCGGGAGACCTTGAGGGCGAGCTTCTGGCAGCCGTCCGTGGACTTCTTCTGGGCGACCATGCGGATCTCTTGCGTAGCCGGCTGCGCCGCAGCCGCCGGGGAGTCGGACCCCGCCACGATCCTGCTTCCGACAGTTCCGACTACCCCTGCGGTGAGTCCGACTAGGGCCAGGATCACTATTCTCGACTTCATGCCTACCTCCATTCGTTGAGACTCTTCCTGGCACCACTTTGAGGGGGCCGCGCTAAGAGATCGATGAGAGCCGCGTGAGAATCGTTCTCATGGTTCTCTTACCGACCGGGCAGTACCTTTGTGACATGCGGATACTCGTCGTCGAAGACGAAGACAAGCTGCGCGGGTTGATCGTGAGAGCCCTTACCGAAGAGGGACACGTCGTCGACGCCGCTGCCGACGGCGAGGAAGCTGCATACCTCCTGAAAGAGGTGAGTTTCGAGGCCGTTGTTCTGGACTGGATGCTGCCGAAACTGTCGGGCGTGGACCTCTGCCGGAAGATGCGGGAGTCGGGCGACTGGACCCCCGTCATCATGCTGACGGCCAGGGATGATCTCGAGGACCGGGTTGGAGGTCTAGACGCCGGTGCCGACGACTACATGGTCAAGCCCTTCGCCTTCACGGAACTCTCCGCCCGCCTTCGCGCGCTGGGTCGTCGCGGAGCGACCCCACGACCCACCGTGCTTGGCTCCGGGCCTGTGGTTCTCGACCCTGCCGGCCACACGTTGACCGTTGACGCGCAGGTTGTGGACCTGACGGCGAAGGAGTTCGCTCTCTTGGAACACCTCCTCCGCCACAAGGGAGAGGTCCTGTCGCGAGCGACGCTGATCGAGAGCGTGTGGGACTTCGCCTATGACGGCGGCTCGAATGTCGTCGACGTTTACATCGGCTATCTGCGTAAGAAGTTGGGCGACGAAGGGCAGCGGATCGAATCCGTCCGCGGCGTCGGCTATCGGCTGGTCGAATGATCCGTTCCCTACGGGCACGAGTTGTGCTCTCGTTAGCCTTGGTGACCCTTGCAGTGTTAGGGGCCTTCGTAGCCGTCGTGTTCCTTCTGTTCAGGGACCGGCTTCGCTCCGAGCTCGATGACAGCCTCAAGACCTATGCGACCGAAGTCATCGCGGCGGTCGAGGCTGGCTCGCCCATACCGCAGCCTCCCATCGAAGCGGGCCAGCTTGGGGCGGCGATCCTGTCCCTGGACGGCCGGGTGATCGATTCCACGCTTACATTCGAGGGAGAGCTCGAGCCGGAAGGGAGTGGGGACGGGTCGGGAGACGGTGATGGTGAGAGCTCCGGCGAAGGTGGTTCGGATAGCGGACGAGAAAACGAGGTGACCGAGCTGTCTACGGTCGATGCCCTCCTCGAAGCCGCTGCATCCGACGGAGCTCTTGTGGACCTTCCCGGGGAACACGGAACGCAGCTGCGCGCTTTCGTCAGACAGATCGAAGCAGATGGTGCACCGGTCGTGGTGGCAGCTCTTGCGCCGGCAAGCTCGAGCGGCTCTCCCGCGGACCGGCTGCTCGTCATCTCACTGATCGCCCTCACATCGGCCGTGCTGGTCGTGGTCGTGATCGCCTATTGGGTGGGAGGGCTCGCCGTGCGGCCACTTCACCGCCTCGCGACAGACGTTCATTCGCTGGACGACCGTTCGCTGAAAAGAAGAGTTGATGTGCCCGGACATGCTGCCGAGGTCGCCGAGGTCGCGGCGGCGGTGAATACACTCTTGTCCCGTATCGATCAATCACTGCAGCGCGAACGAGCATTCGTTGCCGACGCGTCCCACGAGTTGAGGAACCCTCTCGCCTCTCTCCGTGCCGAACTGGAGCTGTCGTCCCGCGATGCAGATCCCGATCGGATGCGGCTCGGGATCCAGGGTGCGATCGAGGAGACCGATCGACTCGCCCGGTTGGCCGACGACCTGTTGTTGCTGGCGCGAGCCGACGCAGGGAATCTCAAGATCGAACCGATCTCACTGGCCGACGTCGCCTCGACCGCTATCGTGCGCCAGGCCAAGAGGGCTGCTGCAGGGGGGGTCTCTCTGGACCTGATGGGCGACGACGTCACCGCGCTCGGAGCACCCGGACTGGTGGGGCGGGCGGTCGATAACCTCATAGAGAATGCCCTGCGGTATGCGCCTGATGGCACGCCCATCCAGGTCAGCTTGTGGTCGGACGGGTCTTCGGTCGGGATCGACGTGCGGGACCGTGGTTCTGGGATCTCGCCAGAGGAGCGCGAGCGCATATTCGACCGTTTCGCGAGGGTGGATCAGAGTCGCGCCCGAGACGGTGGAGGGACCGGACTCGGGCTGGCCATCGTGGCGTCTGCGATGCACGCCATGGGTGGGTCCGTCCAACTCATCTCGGCGGAGCCCGGCAACACGGTCTTTAGATTGACCTTCTCCCGAGCGGCGGAGAGCTAGCCCCCGGCTACCGATTCGAGACGGCGGTCGGGTATCAGCCACATGAGGGCCACCGTGACGTAGGGGCCGAGGGAGATCCAGCGGCTCACGAACGCCAGCGGGATGGCGACGGTGTAGGGAACGGGCGAGATCTTTCCTTTAAGGTCGTTTCCCAGGGCGCCGACGCTTCACCAAAGGCAGTGCAGTCGATCATGGGCCCACCGTTCGGCCGCGCTCACCCTGACCGTCTAAGGGCACTTGTTTGAAGAGGATCTCGACGCCCTCGCGCAGGAAACTCGACCGCCGACAGCGAGGCGCATCCGGGTTGTCATAGGCCACTAAGGCTCCGCCCGCAACACTTCGTCTAGTCGTTCGAGCTTCTCTCCTACACGTCCCGTGTTGTGCTCCATCAAACGCACACGATGAAGACACCGCTCGGCCGCCTCGATGTCTCCAGACCGGAGCAGTCGGTAAGTCTCCTCGATCGCCGCCGTGATGTCGGCCCATTTGTTCCCCCCGAACGCAGCCCCCTTCCAGTTGGGATTCCGATAGAGGCCGACCAGCTGTGCGATGTTCAGTCTGAACTCGTCAACGAAGACGCAGACGGCTTCATCGATATCCCCGGAAGCGATCGCTGCTTGACGGACGGGTTGAATCGCGCGCCAGGCATCATCGCGATTTGTCGGCAGCGAGCGCAAGCGGTCGAAACGCTCGGCCGTCAGATGACCCCCCCTCATCAGATGTCTGACGTTTCGAGCCTCGTGACACGCAAGCGAAAGCCACCCGACAAACGCGTCGAGGTGCCGCGATGAGATCGGCTCCACCTAGACCAGGTACCCGCGACGCCCGGAGCATCGCGTTCCCCACGGCGTCTTGTGCGGCCTAAGGGTTAGGTCTCGCCTCTTTCGTTTGAACTTCTTCTGGCACACGGGACATTGCACCGTGTACTGCCGGTCCGCGTACGGCGTTGAACGACGCGAAGTGCTGATTCCCGAGGCCCTCCGGGCTGTCGGAGGGGCAGCAAGTGGGCCAAGCGAAGAGAACTCGATCGCATACACGGGGCGGAACGGCGTCGTGGTGGCGCGCACGCTCTGGATCTGATCGACGCGATACGACCGATGCTGGCGGTTGTCGGCTCGAAGCGCGTGCAGGATGAGGTTGCCATCACGGGTCCTGCGCAGGGAGTACGGCTCGATGAGCCTCAGGCTTCCCTGATACCCGAGTTCCACCAAGAGACGGTTGCTCGCGGCGAAGCGGATGGCCTCAAGTGGCACCCCGCTCCGCCATGTAGAGATCGTCGGAGGAGGCGACCACTCCGCCTGTTCGTCGCGACCGGTTGGTATGGAAACAAGAGCCGCTTCCTCTCTCCGCCCTTCGAGCCATTCGAAGAGAAACGTGAGCTCGTCCCAGAACTGCTGGAATGGAGGTAATACAGGCAGCTGATGACCGAGCATGCTCTCCCACTCCGACTCGAGCTCCCCAACGGTCGTCGCCTCACGCAAGTAATCGAGAGTTGGTACGGGCACGTCTTTGACCTGGCATTTCTCGATGAGAACCTCTCGGATGAGACTGGGATGAAGCGCTAGGTCATCTCGTCGGAAGAGATTGACGATGTCGTAGAGATCTCTCGGACGACCGCGCTGGCCCATTGCACGGAGCTTCTCCGCGAACACTTCCTCGAACGAATAGCAGCGCACCTGTTGCACGGGTACGAGTGAGTCCGGGTAGGGATGGGCGACCTCCCGCAAGACGGGGGGACGAACCACCTTCTCGTCGAAGCTGAGATCGAACTTGACCCGTGCCGGGGACGGAGACTGACGAGGTCCGACGTAATAGACGCGGGCTTCGGCAGAGGCACCGTCGGGCCTGACGCGGATCACCGGGTCGCGTCCCGAGAAGCTGATCCCCGAAGCCTCCGTCACGCGCTCGAGCATCATCCTGATCGCCGCGAGCAGCTCCTCTGGGTCGCGGCCCGCGTCCGGCAGCAAAGTGAAGTCCAGGTCTTCAGAGAACCGGTAGGTTTCGATGTAGCACTTCTTCAGGCACGTCCCGCCCTTGAACACCCACGCGTCCGATAGCTCGCGATCGGAACCGATCCCCGCGAGGATCCACCCAAGTACGTAGTCCTTCTCGATGACGTCCTCGCGCAAGCCCCATTCCGCGACCCGTTCAACGAGATCAGCCCGGCTGATCACGGGAGCCCTTCGGAGAGCTCGACGTTCACACGGAGGTTCCAACGCTTCATGATGCGGCCCTTTGCGGGCACGGCGGGATCAAGATCGACGAGGCCCGAGCTCATCCGTGTTCTGCACGCCTCGATCAAGCGAGCCGGCTCGAGCTTCTGAGATTCGATCAGATACCCAAGGCGCTTGTATATCGACCTGTTCCTGCGACGAGCCACATACGAAAGCAGGGTTTCCTCGTCCAAGTGTGATTCCAAGTACTCGACCAGCGCCTGTGCTACGTGCCGGATGCCGCCCCCAAAGCTCGGGTCGTCCAGCATGTCGACCACGGTACGGGAGGGATCTGACACTTTCACCTTGGAGTCATGACGCCAGACGGCCCGGGTCCCGAAGATCTGGTCGACCTGGACGACCTTGACCCGGAATCTCGTGCCCTGGATGGTGGGCCGTCGGTCCCTGATCGGCTTAGCAGTTACGACCGCGATCTCGTTGAAGATCTGTTCGGTTAGCCCCCAGTGCTCGCAGGCGCTCCACCCTCCTATGAAGCAGGGTTCGAAGGTCTTGGAAGCAACGAGCCAGGGATCTTCGATCCAGTCGCCCGAGGTGCGCGCCTCAAGAGGTACGGGGATATAGAGGCCCTGTTTGACCCGCGCCAGCCAACCCTGTGCGGTGAGATGGCGTAGGAGGCGAGAGGCCCTTTCGCGAGAGAGATCGAGAACCTCAGCAGCTTCCTCGGACCCAAACGGCTCTCGCAGGTCCCGGTGGAGGGCCTCCAGATACGCCCGATTCCTCGCAGAGATGCCGCCTGATCTGATATATCCCGAGCGCGATTCCGACGTGCTCATCGACGGAACGTCCGTTCAACTGTACCCATGGGTATAACTATAGTGCAGTTTCGTCAGCATGACCGACGCTTTTGCGCCTTTGCTGCGAGGATCCATCTTCCGGAGCCAAGCCAGGCGTGGGTGTTTGACGCCGGCTGCCATAAGCATCTTGGCATTCATAAGCACGGAGCTTATGCTGCCGAATATGCTTATGAAGGCCCTAGAGCAGCTGCGGCACGCTGGAGTCCGAGTTGACTCCATAGCTGTGCTGCCTCGAGGCTGCGATGCCCTCTTCGATTTAGAAGTGGACGGCGTTTCTCACCGGTTCGCGATCGAGGAGAAGCGTCGTGCTCCCTATCCGAGCGAGATAGAGCCCTTCCTTATTCAGCGCAAGGAGCTGTCTCGCTATGGGACTCCGTTGCTCGTGGCCCCCTACATCTCAGAGGGTGTCGGCAACATCCTGATCGAGCACGGTTGGTCATGGGCCGACGAAGCTGGCAACTTCGATCTCAGAGCGAGTGGGCTGCGACTTCGACAAAGAGTCAGCAGTGCTCGTCCCAAAGCAACTCACCGCGCTCTCCCCCAAGGACCAGGGGCCCTGACAATCATCCGCTTCCTGATCTCGCAGTCGGACGAGTGGACAGGGTTCGGCCCGACCGAACTCGCCAACATCGCGAGTGTCAGTCAGCCGCGCGCATCGCAGGTGCTCTCGCGACTGCACAAAGCCGGACTCGTCGAACGCGTTGATGATGGCTGGCGTCCGACAGACCGGGAAGCGTTGCTGGACGCGTTCCTGAATAGTTATCGAGGCCCTGGCGGAACTGAGCTGTACTTCTACAGCCTCGATGCGGCCCCCAAAGCAGCGCTTGAAACAGTGAACGCTCTGGCATCGGAACGAACTCGGATTGCGGTGTCGGCTGACGTTGGACCCGATCTGATCGCGCCGTGGCGTTCTCCTACCCTTGCGATCGTCTATGCCGAACACGTGATCGACGCAGCGAGTCTCAGACTCGTTCGAGCCAAGAGTCGCTCTGATGCGAACGTCATTCTTCGCGTTCCTGAAGACACCTCCGTGTTCCGTTCTCCTCCCTTGGAGGCGGAATTGGCGGGGGCGCCAATACCGCTCGCGGACTCCGCACCAATGGTGAATGTGTGGAAAGTTGATTCATCAGTTCCAGCGATGGAAGTTAAAGCTATTGTTCCAAAACCAATTGTTCCCGATGGCAAATTGTATCGCTGAATTTCAATTCCATTCAAATACACAACTGCCCCATCGTCGCATCTCAACGACAAATTCAACCTGGTCACTTTTCCCTTGTTGTTTAAATCAAAGCTTTTCCTGAAATATGTGGTGATGTATTTGTTATTTGTACTTCCGCCGTAGCCCACCACTGTTTTTTCATCACCATCTCCATATCCCAGTTCAGCCTGGCCTGATTTCCACGAAGCATCGCTAAAATCAGAATTATTCCACGAAGTTCCTAAATCGGTTCCTGTATCCGAATATTTCCAGATTTGTTCTTTCGAAATTAATGAAGAATCGACATTTGACTTCCAGCCCAAAAAATTATATCCGGGTTTTGCTTCAGCTTTCAGATTAATTACTTCGCCTTTTGGGTATCCGCCAGAACAAACATCCACCGGAATTTTTAAACCATTAAAAGTTAAAACTCCCGATTGAGCAGGGAATGTTGTTACAGAAACAGGGACCGGAGCCTGAAACCCATAATTGGTCAAATCATTCAATATGACACCGGGCCGGGCCTGGGCAAATGTTTTTAATTTTTCAACCTCAGACAACCAGTAATTTACAGATGATATTGCTCTTATACTACTATAATTACCTGTTCCACTGGTTCCCTTCCAACGATCGACATGATTTGGAATTTCAGCTTCAATGGTGTTAATATGATCTTGAATCTCTGCGATCATTCTGTTGGAATTGAAAGTTGTAAAAAGAAGATCAGACAGTTTTATTCCAAACTGTTTTTTAAAATCCTGATTACGCATCAATTCCTTTAAGGGCCATCCATCCTCATTTACATAGAAGCTTATCATTTGGCTGTTCACACTTCCTAATCCACGATCAAAATCCATCAAAATCCACTTCCACTTACCAGCATCTTTAGGTTTC
>JAENWQ010000195.1 GCA_016649855.1 Actinomycetota bacterium
GGGACGATGCCTGCGAACGAAGCGATGTAGGAGCTCCCGTAGCCACCGGTAGGAAGCGGCTTCTGCGCGGTGCCGGTCTTCCCGGCAACCGCGTAACCCGGCACCGCGGCTTCGATGCCGGTTCCCCGTTCGACAACCTCGGTCAAGATCTCCAGCAGTTCGCGCGCGGTCGTTCTCGACAGCACCCGGCGGCGTGCCGGAGGCGCCGCCTGAACCGGCGTGCCCTCGCTATCGAGCGTCGCGTGAACGAGTTTCGGCTCAACCCACATCCCTCCGTTGCCCAACGCCGCGAAAGCCGAGACGAGCTGGATCGGCGTTACTGCGATCCCCTGTCCCATGGGGATCTGGGAGATCGTCGAGCCGTACCACTCGTCCGGATCGAGGACGATGCCGTGGGCCTCTCCGGGGAAGTCGAGCCCGGTTTCCTTTCCGAACCCGAAGCGCCGAACCCACGAGTCCAGCAGGTTCTTCCCAAGCGCGAGGCCGACCTTGACGGTGCCGACGTTCGAGGACTCGGCGATGATATCGGTCAACGTCATGCTCTCTTCGGCGTGGGAGTGCGAGTCGTGGATGGTTCGGTCGGAGACCTGGAGCGAATCCGGGACGGAGTACACCGTGTCGGGGGTCGCGATGTTCTCCTGCAAGGCCGCTGCCGCGGTGATCATCTTGAAGACCGAACCCGGTTCGAAGTTGTCGGTGACGGCCCGGTTGCGCCGTTCATCGGCGTCGAAGTCTGAGAAATGGTTGGGGTCGAAGTCGGGAACGTTGGCCATGGCCAGGATCTCACCGGTGCTTACGCGGATGACGATGGCAGTTCCGGACTCGGCCTGATACTCCTTCGCCGCGGCCGCGAGCGTCTGCTCGGTGAAGTACTGGATCTCCTTGTCGATGGTCAGGAACAGCGACCGGCCCGGTACCGCGGGAACCTCCGTGTAGCCAACCTGAGGCAGCGCTCGCTGATAGGGATCCTGCTCCTGGATGATCTTCCCCGGCTTCCCTTTGAGGATGCCGTCGTACTCGGACTCGATGCCTTCGAGCGCGTCGCCGTAGTCGTTGACGAAACCAAGGATGTGGGACGCCAGCCGGCCCCCGGGATAGATGCGTTTCGGTTCCGAAACCAAGGTGATGCCGTCGAGCTCCAGATCGCCGACCTTCGCCGCGGTGTCGTCGTCTACCTCGTGGGCGACGGGTGAGTAACGAGACCCTTCGTCCGCTCCTTCGAGCGCCCGCGCGACCTTCCGCGGTCCCATATCGAGGACCTGCGCCAGCTTCGCAGCTTCTTTCGGGACGTCGGTGACCTGGGTGGGGTCTGCGATGACCGCTTGAAGGTCGACGGTGACCGCGAGCGAATGTCCGTCCCGGTCGTAGATCGAACCGCGCTTGGCAGGCAGCACGATCACCCTCTCGCGGTAGTCGGCGGCCAGCGCCACATACCTCGGGGACTCGACGACCTGCAGCACGACCAGCCGGGCGGTCATCAGACCGAAGCAAACGAACAGCACCATCATGAGCCAGTTGAGCCGGCGCGGAGACTTCGACCGGTGGCGACGACGCTGGCTCGGGGTCGTTCGTCTAGTCCCCCGCCCTGACCCGCGCGCAGAACCGCGCGCAGAAAAAGGGGCCGACCGTGAACGGGCCGACCCCTTGGAGCCACGGGAAGAGCGGGATGGCATCAGGGCGTCCCGCCGCCCAAGGCTGTGCCGGTACCGGCATCCTCGGCCGCACTCGCGATGCCTCCGGGATCCGAGTCACCCGACATATCTGAGGGCTGGATATCCGCCATGATGTACTGGACGCTCGAGATGTCGGCATCGACCATGCCGAGCTCTTGCCGGGCGAACCTCTCGGTGCGGGCGGGACTCTCGAGCCGGGCTGAAGTCCTGAGAAGGGCTTCGTGACGTTCTTCTGCCTCTACCAGACGGGAGCGCGTCTCGGTCAGCTGGAACGCCGACTGGGCGAGCACGACCTGCTCGAGCAAGATCCCGAACACGAGAGCCACGATCACGATCGCACCGCCGATCATCACGGGAGCTCTTCTTCTTTCCTTGCCCCGTACGATCAGACGATGAGCCTTCTTCCGGCGCACGACCCGAAGGGACGGTTTGTGGTCCTGCGACGGACGTCGCGGCGCGGTGCGAACCTGCGATGCTCGGGCGCTCATGCTTTCCCGATCTCGTCGTTATCGCCCGGGAGGGGTGCGGCCTCGGCCGAAACTCGTTCGGCCGCGCGAAGCTTGGCCGCAGAGGCTCGGGGGTTCCTCTCGATCTCTTCAGACCGAGGCCGCACCGGTGACCGGGTGATCACGCGCAGGGAGGCTTGCGCGTCGCAACGACAGACGGGGAAATCTGGGGGGCATACACAATCTCTTGCTTCCTCATTGAAGAACCTCTTGACGATCCGGTCCTCCAGCGAGTGATACGAGATGACCACGGCCCGACCGCCGGGCTCGAGGGCATCGACGATCTGGGGAAGGGCGCGTTCCAGCTCCCCCAATTCGTCGTTGACCTCGATCCTGATCCCCTGGAACGTCCGGCGCGCCGGGTGACCGCCGGTGCGGCGGGACGCCGCAGGTACTGCCCCGGCGACAACCTCGGCCAGCTCGCCCGTCGTCGTAAGAGGGCGGGACCGCTCGATGGCTCGCGCGACACGTCGGGCGAATCGCTCTTCACCGTACGTGCGAAGGACGCGCTCGAGTTCTGCTACCGGGTAATCGTTCACGACGCCGGCCGCCGAGAGAGGTTGGGATGGGTCCATGCGCATATCGAGGGGTCCGTTCCCGCGGAAAGAGAACCCTCGATGCGCCTCATCAAGTTGGGGTGAGGAAACTCCAAGGTCGAGTAGGACTCCGCGAACCGACGCAATCCCGAGTCGTTCCAGTACGGACGCGAGTCTCGAGAAGTCGTCACGAACGAACCGAACGCGCTCCCCGTACGCGGCGAGGTTGGACCGACACGCTTCCAGGGCCTCGGGGTCGCGGTCGATGCCCACGAGCTCGGCTTCGGGAGCGGCGTCGAGGATGAGGCGAGCGTGTCCACCACGGCCGAGGGTTCCGTCGACGATGACTCCCCCGTGTCCCAGTGCAGGGACGAGGAGGTCGCGGGCTTCTCGGGCGAGTACAGGCTCGTGATCCAAGTGTGGCCTCCCATCAGAGGTTCCCCAGCGCCCGGCCGGCGATCTGTAGCATGACCAGGACGACGCCAACGGTAGAGGCACAGACCACGGCAACCAACACGCCCTGAAGTTTGGCGGATCGCTTCTCTGCTTCCATCCGGTGCGTCCTTTCCACTAGAAGTCCAATCCGCTGGCCAGGTCGTCGAAGCTCTCGCCCGGGGTGGTGTCCGCCTCGTGCTGTGCCCACCGCTCCGGATCCCACAGCTCAACGTGGTCCAGGGCGCCGATGACGGTCGTGCTCTTGTCGATCCCCGCGAGATCCCTGAGCTTCTGGGAGACTGAGACCCGTCCTTGCTTGTCGATCTCTTCGGGGGAGGTGCTCGAGGTGAACTGCCGCACGAACCGGCGCGCCTTGGGGTTCGACCGGCCCTGCTCCTGCAGCTGTCCCACGATCCTGTCCCACCCCTCCTCCGACCACACCGCGATGCAGTTGTCGAGCCACCGGGACAGGCGGACGGTGCGGCCGAGCGGCTCGCGCAGGGAGGAAGGCACGATCAGACGCCCCTTGGCGTCGATCGAGTGCCGGAACTCCCCGGTGAAATCCACTCGCTCCCCTGTCGTCGGCCCGATGGAGTCGTGGCGGAGGCCTTACTCCCTGTTCCACCACTTTCCTCCACTTCACTCCACTTGATAGGCAAAGTACGCCCGTTTGCCCCACCGAGTCAACGATGCCGCCATAATTACGAACTTGTAATTCGTTGCGCGTGTTGTTCCTGTAAAAGCCTGTGCTTGCCTGTGGTCGCCAAAGTAGGCGCCTTTCATCCGATACAGGACATTTTGAAATAGCGCGGGGTGAAACCCGGCGTTAGAGGCTCAGATCAGCAGGTGGACGGCGAGCTTCTCCGGGAGGCGCAGGTACTGGTGCCACGTCGGGTCGATGCGGCGGTCGGCGGCGACCACGATCCAGACGCTCTCGTGGGGGGCGCGGGGCGACCCCCGGAGCCTCATGCCCAGATCCTGGGGCGCCTTGTTCTCCTTGCGGGAGTTGCAGGGGCGGCAGGAGGCGACGACGTTCTCCCACGTGTGCTGCCCTCCCCTGCTGCGGGGGATGACGTGGTCGACGTTCTCGGCCGGGCGGCCGCAATACTGGCACTCGAAATTGTCCCGGACGAAGACCGCACGACGGGAAAGCGATGCCCGGGCCCTCAGCGGGACCTTCACGAAGTAGTTGAGCCGGACGACGCTCGGGGAGGGGATCTCGAGGCTCTCGGACCGGAACACGATCCCGTTGTGATGGAGGACCTCGGCTTTCCCTTTCAGGGCGAGGACCAATGCCCGCCGCACGGGAACCACGCACAGCGGCTGGAACGAGGCATTGAGGACCAACGCTCTACCCAAGGTCCGCCAATTATAGGAGTGGTTCGTCTCGACGAACCGCCACACAAGAAGGAACGGCGAAGCCCGGCCCGCAAACGTCGCGGGCCGGGCTTTGGCACCGTTTTGTTACTTGTGCAGGGTGCCTACCGTTTGGGAGCCGGAGAAGCCGATGCGCTCGGCGGTCTCCTGCGTGAGGTCCCATTCGGCAGAGGTGTACGGGCCGCGGTCGATGACCGGGACCGTGATCGAACGACCGTGGAACACGATGCTGACCATCGTTCCGCAGGGCAGGCTGCGGTGAGCCACCCCGAGGGTCTTGCGGCGTAGCGTCTTGCCGCA
>JAENWQ010000254.1 GCA_016649855.1 Actinomycetota bacterium
GTGGCCTTCTGGGGCCGGAACGTCTTCGACCTTCTCCCAATAGGTGATCGCTTCGGGTGGGCAGTCTTCGAGGGGAACGGGAGCGAAGTCGAAGTGTTCGTAGAACGGGATCACCTCTTCGTGGCAGCAGAGATACATGGTTCCGCCCTTGGCGTTCATCGCGGCCTTCATCAATGCGGTTCCGATCCCCTGGTTCCGTTTGTCGTCGTGAACCAGAACGCTGTCGACCATCAGGGTCTGCGGGACGACCTCGATCAGCCGAACGCAGCCGACCACCGAACCCTCGCGGGCGAAGTAGGCGATCCCCTCTTTGAGGTCGGTGTCGTCGGCCCAACCTCGGGTGGCCAGTAGTTCTCTGATGTCGTCGTGGTCGTGTCTCGTGGCACGGGTGATGAACACGCCGGTCAGATTAACCGGAGGACCTGAGGGCCCGAAAGCCGTCTTCATCGATGACTCCGAGCGCTGTCTCTATGATGCGTTCCCGGGTGAACAGAAGGGATTCGCCAGACCAAAGAGGCGTTCGCCTCGGCGAACGGCCAAACAAGAGGAGAACCATGGGGCACGTAACGGCAGAGAACCTGGCCCGCAGCTTCGGGGAGATCAAAGCCGTCGCCGGGATCGACCTCGATATCGAAAAGGGAGAGATCTTCGGATTCCTCGGGCCCAACGGAGCCGGGAAATCGACGACCGTGCGCATGTTGACCACCCTGCTGCGTCCTACGAGCGGTAAAGGAACGGTCGCCGGACACGATGTGGTCGACGATGCCGACGCGGTCCGTCGTGCGATCGGGGTTGCGCTCCAGGACGCCGCGATCGACCCCTTGATGACCGGCCGCGAGCTGATCCACCTCCAAGCAGTGCTCCACGGCATCGGGAAAGCCGAGACCGCCGAGAGAGAAGAGCGCCTCCTGTCGACGGTGGGCCTCACCAAGGCTGCCGACCGAAGGGTCGCGACCTATTCGGGCGGCATGCGCAGACGTCTCGATCTCGCCCTGGGCCTCGTGCACGAGCCGGAGGTCCTGTTCCTCGATGAGCCCACGGCCGGACTGGACCCGAACTCGCGCATCGCCCTGTGGGACGAGGTCCGCAAGCTCAACTCTCAGTTCGGAACGACCGTGTTCCTCACCACTCAGTACATGGAAGAAGCCGACAGGCTCGCAGCCCGGATAGCCATCATCGATAACGGAAGGATCGTGGCCGAGGGAACCCCCGCCAAACTCAAGGCCGAGGTCGGCGAACCGTCATTGCGTGTCTCACTGCAGAACCCCGGAGACAAGGAGCGCGCCATCTCAGTGCTCGGCGACTTCGGGAACGAGGTCCCCGATTCGGACGGATACATCTCGATCAGGCTGAGCGGCGGTGCGTCGAAGGTCGGGGCCGTGTCCCGTGCCCTTGACGATGCGGGCCTCGAGATCGAGGGACTCGAGCTTCATGCCCCCTCGCTCGACGACGTCTTCCAGAAAGCCACCGGACGACGTCTCGAGGGCGCCGAGGACGAGGCTCCGGCCCCGGAGGAGGCACGGTGACTGCCTTCCGGCAGTACGTCGCGCTGACGCGTCGCTCGATCGTGAATACGGCACGGCAACCCGTCACGGTGATCCCGTCGATCGCGTTCCCGCTGATCTTTCTCTCCCTGAGCTCCGCGGCTTTGGATCGCTCGACACAGCTGGCCAACTTTCCCCAGGTCGATTCCTTCGTCCAGTTCGCGATCATGGCAACGATCACCCAGGGAGTCCTCTTCGGAGCGGTTGGCGCGGGAACCGATATGGCGCGTGACATCGAGGACGGCTTCTTCGATCGTCTCGTCGCCTCCCCGGTGGCAAGAACCTCGATCGTGGTGGGACGGATCGGAGGGGCCGCGGTCCTCGGGCTCTTACAGGCACTTATCTTCATCGGCGTCGTCTCGATCTTCGGAGTACGGATAGAAGGAGGGCTCGAAGCCGTTGCGATGATCGCCGTCGTCGCCTCCGTCCTCGCGGCCGGCGTCGGATCGATCACCGTGGCGATGGGACTGCGGACGGGTTCCTCCGAAGCCGTCCAGGGTTCGTTTCCCCTCATCTTCGTGTTCCTCTTCCTCTCGAGCGCGTTCTTCCCCCGAGAGCTGATGAGGGGCTGGTACCACAGCGTCGCCACGATCAACCCGTTCTCGCATCTGATCGAAGGACTGAGGACGCAGGTTATCTCGGGCGTCGATGTCGGGGGGTGGCTCATCTCACTCGGCATCGCGCTGGCGATATTCGCCTTTGGAGTCGGTATCGCGCTGCTGGCACTGCGCGGCCGCCTCAAGGCCACCCACGGTTAGGAGATAACGATGTCCACAGAAGCGACATCGGTGAGAGTGTCGCCGTGGAAGGCGTCGTGGAACATCGCGACGCGAAGCATCAAGCTGATCCCCCGCGTCCCGTCGACCTTCTTCCCATCGTTAATCATGCCGCTGGTCCTCGTGATCGCATTCGGGGGTCAGTACGCAGGACTCGCTCTGCTGCCGGGGTTCCCGACCGACGAGATCCTCAACTGGTTCCTACCGATGGCCACGATCCAGGGTTGCGCCTTCGCCGGCATCACAACGGGACTCGGCGTCGCCCGGGACCTCGAGAGCGGGTTCTTCGACCGGTTCCTGTTGAGCCCCGTTCCCCGCGGGGCGCTGGTCGCCGGACCGCTGATCGCGTCCGTCCTCCGAGGCTTCCTGCCTCTCGCA
>JAENWQ010000050.1 GCA_016649855.1 Actinomycetota bacterium
ACAGGGACGAAGGAGACCCCTCCATGAGCAAAGCGGAACGATTCGCATGGGCCTGCTGTTTGGTTGTGATGCCTCTTCTCTCTTTCATGAATGCTGCGCGTGCCCATCCCGCGGTTGACTGGTTCCCGGCATCCTGGGGCGAAAACCACTACACCGTCGATTGGAGATTCGGGGAAAACTTCCCGTCAGGAGACTTCCGGAATCGAGTAATCACTGGTGCTCAGACCTGGAATAACCTAAACCGGATCATGACATTCAATCGACAGACCCCAGACTATGGTTCTTTCTCTGTGTATTCATGCCCGAGTCAAGTCGAGAAGAACGGTATCCACTGGGGGGACTACGACGGCGTAGCCTTCACAGTCCTTTGCACCTTCAAGGACGCGGGCGGTTCGGATAATGCTCACCTGCACTCGTTTCAGATCGGTTTCGACAAGTCGCCCCAAAATCCCTGGTACACGGGCACGGGTGGCGTTTCCTGTACCCCAACTTGCCGAAACGACGCATGGTCTGTGGCGGTACACGAATTCGGGCATGCCACTGGCAGGGGAAGTACTGTAGGAATATTGGAGACTCAGGGAGACGGGAGTGGGCATTTCCCCATGAGCTGGAGCGTCTGCAATCTAACCTCCTCCGAGTTCCATTCGATGTGCAAGTTCGGAGCGCCCAACGGGGCAACCTGGGGACGTACGCTTAACACGCACGATATCGATACCTTCAAGAACAATTACGGCCCCCCGCCTGTGGAAGTTCCGAGTCCGAAGTAATGAAAAGGACCTGCTTGTTCCTCATTGTCACTCTCCTAGCAACTGCTTGCGCAGGAGGCTCGGGTCAGCCGCCCACAGCCGAGGCGAACAGTCCTGATGCCTCACCATCTCCATCCGCGTCCATACAATTCGACAAATGTGAGCCCCCGGGTAGTGCTCGCCGAGTTTCCAAAGGGGCGCAGCGGACGGTCAGGGCCTACGCAGCCATCATTAGGTATCGGATCAAGCCCGGACGGCGCGACACAGTCTTGCACGTACTCGATTCCGAGTCAGAAGGCATCCGGCCGAGTCAGGGGCGCTTGATCCCGGCGAATGTACGCCGCCTGCTCAAGAAGGAACTCGAGGGGGACTTCACCCACAGGGTCAAGTTCTGCTCCAATCGCTACAGGTTGCCGCCTCTTGGCACGGAGCAGATGACCTTGGGACGCCTCCGCCCCAAGAAGGCGGGCATCGTCAAGCTGGCTGCGGCCGTCGTCGGCACCGGCGGATGTACGTACAGGGTCGATCTGAGCGGCGCATCGGCTCGCGTGCTGGGTGGAGGCCACTGCTACAACGAGTGACTGGTAGCGGCCGTCCGGGCAGATCGTCCAACGGTCTACATCAACATCGAGCGCTGATCAGGCGAGCGGTGGAAACCCGGCGTGAGCAGGGACGGAGGCCTCGACGGGGAGTTTCACCTTGAATGAGGCACCACCCTCTGGGCGGTCCTCAACCCAGGTCTGACCACCGAGGAGTTCCACGAACTGGCGCACGAGCGAAAGGCCCAGCCCAAGCCCCTGTGAATGGCTGTTCTCGCTTTGCCCCTGAGCGAATGGCTCGAAGATCGATTCCTTCATGTGATAGGTGATCCCTGCCCCCGAGTCTTCAACCGATCCGGAGCGGCATAGATGTGCTTGATGTCCCGCGCGAGCGACCACGCGACCTCAAGATCGGGATGATCGTCGAACAGTGCAGCGAGGTCGTCGAGGTCTTTGAGCGTGAGCTTTTTGGTGCCCTTGCGCAGCTTGCGCCGGGTTCTAAACAGCGGCGCCTTGTCGCCTTTGGGGACCTCGTTCTGGATCGCCCGCCGGAGCTTATCGAGCTCGTCCGCGACCATGCGCTCGATGTGGAAGCGGTCGCACACGATCGCAGCGTGCGGCAACGCGGTCCTGATCGCAGCCCGGTAGGGCTGGTGCATGTCGATGCAGACCTCTTCGATCGACGCCCTGGTGGACTCGGGCAGAGCCGCGAGGAAGTCCTGCAGGGGCCTCCGTTTGCGGGTCTCTATGAGCTCCAGCACACGCCGGCGATCGGGGTCCGAGACGGCCGTGTTGTAGACCTGGCCGCGTAGATGGCTCTGCTCGTCGATGCACAGCCTGGTGGGCGGATCGACCGCGCGCCCGGCAAGGGTGCGCTCGGCCCGGGCGCGGCTCGCCTTGTCGACGCGGTAGAAGCTCACTCCCTCCTCTGCGGCCACCTGCGCGTAGGGCGTCTCGATCGCCCGGGCCGACAGGTAGCTGTCGAAGCGGTTCGTGTGCGTGGTGCGTGGCGGGATCTCATCACGTGTCTCTGTGAAGGTCCTCATGCACCTGAGGCAGGCGAAGCGACGCTTCCACCAGATGAGCCAGGTCTGCTTGCCGGGCCGCAGTGGGATATCGCGCATCCACAGGGGCTTGCGTTCCTTGGGCACGATCTCGGCGTGTCCGCAACCCGGGCAGCACGCCGCCGGAAGGACCGTCTCGATCGCGACCTCGATGGCATCGTCGCGTTCGTCGCTCGCGATCACCCGGAACCCTTCGATGCCGAGGGACAGCGGGATAACATCGACTTGCATACGCCGGTCTCCTTTCACTCGGGGCGTTAGACACCACGAGCGTAGGAGGCTGGCGGTTGCGCGCCTGGGATTAGGCGGCCCTATCCCTACTCATCCGCGAAGAACCAACAAAAGGCTGAACGACACTGACCGAACCACTCGGTTGGCAACATCGTCGCCCAGGAGATCCCTTTGGCGGCGGCTAGCGGTTTCTCAATGGCAGGTGTGAGTGGACCTGTCGTATTCGGCCGCCAAGGGACCCGGTATGGCTTAACCTGCTGCGATGATCGAAGAGTCGCACCGGCTGCAGTTATCTTGGATCTTTCGGTGGCCCGCTCTTCCGTCGAGGAGACCTCGTCCGTTCATGGTACGCGGGCTGACCGTCGCAAGACTTCTCTCGGGGCGCCGCCTTCATGCAAGGAGCTAGGTGAAGCCTAGGACGAAGCGCAGGATGAAACGCCGGAAAGGGCTGAAGCCGTCTCTGTGGGTCGGCCTCAAGCCGTTCGGATTCGGTGAGCAACGGCCGAACAACTACAAAGAGGTCTTCCGTGCGGTCGCCGAGAACCGCGACAACGCGCGCTACGCGTGGAGGATCCTCAAGGACGGGTGCTGCGACGGCTGCGCGCTGGGAACCACCGGTCTGCACGACTGGACGATCGAGGGCGTCCACCTCTGCAACATCCGCTTACGTTTGTTGCGCCTCAATACGATGCCCGCGCTCGACGTCTCGCTCCTCGATGATGTCTCGGAGCTCGAGAAACTGAGCAGCAAGGAGCTGCGGGCTCTCGGCCGCCTTCCGTATCCGATGATCCGCCGGCCAGGGGACAAAGGCTTCAGCAGGATCTCGTGGGACGAGGCTCTCGATCTCGCTGCCGCGGCGATCAAGGGGACGACTCCGGACCGGCTCGGCTTCTATCTGACCAGCCGCGGGATGCCGAACGAGTCCTACTACGCTGCCCAGAAGGCCGTCAGAGCGATGGGTACCAACTCTATCGACAACGCCGCGCGCGTCTGCCATTCACCGAGCACGTCGGCGCTCAAGCAACAGCTTGGGATCGCGGCGACCTCGTGTTCGTACACCGACTGGATCGGCAGCGATCTGATCGTGTTCATCGGCTCGAACGTGGCCAACAACCAGCCGGTGGCGATGAAGTATCTGTACCTGGCCCGCAAGGCCGGAACCAAGGTCGTGTGCATCAATCCCTACCTCGAGCCCGGCATGGATCGGTACTGGATCCCGTCGTCGCCGGAGAGCGCGGTGTTCGGAACGAAGATCACCGATCGCTTCTTCCAGATCAACGTCGGCGGGGACATCGCGTTCCTCACCGGGGTGCTGAAGGCGATGATCGAAGCGGGCGACGTCGACCGGTCGTTCATCGAGCTTCACACGACAGGATTCGACGACGTGGTATCCCACACCGGCGCCATCACGTGGGAGGACCTCGAGCGAGGGGCCGGGTGCGACCGCTCGGCCATGAAGGATCTCGCGGGCCTCCTGGGGACATCGAAGACCGCCGTGTTCGTGTGGAGCATGGGGGTCACGCAGCACGTCTTCGGCGAGGACAACGTCCGTTCGATCGTGAACCTCGCGCTCACGAAGGGGTTCCTCGGACGCGAGCAGTGCGGGGTCATGCCGATCCGCGGGCATTCCGGGGTCCAGGGGGGAGCCGAGATGGGCGCCTACTCGACCGCGTTCCCGGGCGGTCTTCCGGTCGATGACGTCCACGCGGCCCAGATGTCGGAGAACTGGGGTTTCGAGGTACCGGTTGGCCCCGGCCTGACGGTCGCGGAGATGCTCGATGCCGCGCACGAAGGCGATCTCGAGCTGCTGTTCTCGGCCGGAGGCAACTTCATCGAGGTCCTGCCCGACCCGGTCCGGGTCATCAGGTCGCTCGCCAATGTCCCCCTGAGGATGCACATGGACATCTGTCTGTCGAGTCAGATGTTCGTCGGCGCCAAGGAAGCCGTCGTGTTGTTGCCGGCGGCGACCCGTTACGAGATCCCCGGCGGCGTGACCGAGACCTCGACCGAACGGCGCGTGATCTTCTCGCCAGAGATCCCAGGCCCCCGTATCGGCGAGGCCAGAGGAGAGTGGGAGGTCTTCGGCGACCTTGCGGCCCGTGTTCGTCCCGAGATCGCGGATCGCGTGCGGTTCTCGTCGACGCACGCGGTCAGGGAAGAGATAGCGCGCGTGATCCCCAACTACGAAGGCATCCAGCATCTCCGGGTCAAGGGCGATCATTTCCAGTACGGGGGAGCGCACCTCTGCCCCCAATGGAAGTTCCCGACCGCGGACGGCAAGGCCCACTTCCAGAAGGTCGCGCTACCGGATCAGCGGATCCCCGAAGGCCACTTCGTCGTCGCCACCCGGCGCGGTAAACAGTTCAACTCCATGGTCCACGAGCGCAAGGACGCGTTGACCGGTGCGGTGCGCGAGGCGATCCTCATGAACGAGTCCGACGCGAGGGAGCTTCGGCTCGCCGACGGGGACGCGATCATCCTTCGGAGCCCCTCGGGTTCGCTCCGGGGGTCCGTGCTGCTGGCTCCCGTCCAGCCGGGCTCCCTCCAGGTCCACTGGCCCGAAGGACAGGTCCTGATCGAGTCGGGCCCCCGCTCTCCCGAGGCCGGCATCCCGGACTACAACGCGGTCGTCACCGTGGAGCCGGCGCCTCTCGAAACGGGTGATGTCGCTTAACCTGCGTTTGTGACCGAAGCGTTCCACTGGGGTTCGACCATCTCCCATCTTCTCGGCGGCCATTCGCTGGATGAAGAGCAGGCGGAGCGCGCCATGATCGAGATCATGGAAGGTGCCGCCACCCCGGCTCAGATAGCAGGCTTCGTGATCGCGCTGCGGGCGAAGAGCGAGACCGTCGACGAGATCGTCGGTCTCGTTCGCACCATGCGCCGGTACGGCGACAAGGTCGAGGTCGTCGGAGAGGTCCTCGATACCTGCGGCACCGGCGGTGACCGGACCGGGACCTTCAACGTCTCGACCGCGGCCGCTCTCGTCTGTGCCGGAGCGGGCGCGCGGGTCGCCAAGCACGGGAACCGTGCGGCATCCTCGAAGTGTGGCTCGGCCGACGTGCTCGAGGCCCTGGGCGTGAAGATCGATCTTCCTCCCGGCGCGGTCGCTACCTGCCTCGCCGAAGCGGGTATCGGTTTCTGCTACGCCCCGATGTTCCATCCGGCGATGCGCCATGCGGCGGCGCCCCGGAGGGAACTGGGGGTCGCCACGATCTTCAACTTCCTCGGTCCGCTGACGAATCCGGCGGGCGCCACCCGCCAGGCCCTCGGGGTCTCCGATCCATCGATGATCGACGTGATGGTGGAAGCCCTCGGTCGTCTGGGAAGCAACCACGTGATCGCGTTCCACGGCTACGGTGGGCTCGATGAGCTCGCCACCGCAGGCCCGTCCGACGTCGTCGAGTGGAAGAAGGGCGCGGTGTCGCGCTGGACGCTCGATCCCTCGGAGCTCGGCCTGGAGACCGCTCCACTCGATGCGATCGCCGGTGGCAGCGCGGATCAGAACGCGGCCACGATCCGCACCATCCTCGCGGGGGATAAGGGCCCGCGCCGGGACATCGTCGTGCTCAACGCGGCCGCGGGCCTGGTCGCCGCGGGCTTCGCTTCCGACATCTCGGCCGGGATCACGGCTGCGGCAAGCGCGATCGATTCGGGGCGCGCCAGGGAATCCCTGGAGAGGCTCGTCGCGGTATCGAACTCCTAGTAGATTGCTCTGGTCCGCTTGGTTATCTCTGTGGGGAGGCTGTTCATGAGCGATGTGGCGCTGCGACTCGATGCCCAGACGAAGGGGTTCAAGCTTCTCGAGCACCCGTTCTACGTAGCATGGTCTGAGGGTCGTCTTACCGTGGAAGATCTGTCCTTCTACTCGGAGCAGTACTTCAGACAGGTCGAGGCGTTCCCGTCGTGGTTGGGCACGCTGGCCGGACGGCTCCCACAAGGAGAGGCGCGCAGCATCGTCAAGGAGAACCTCGCGGACGAGGTCGGCGACGACCACCCCGGTCTGTGGTTGACGTTCGCCGAAGCGCTGGGTGCCTGTGCCGATCGGGTCCGGGCCTCGGCCGTCGAGCCCGAGACATCCTCATGCGTCGAGGCCTTCGCGGACGCGGCGGAGAATGCATCGCTCCCGTTTGCCCTCGGGATGCTGTACGGCTACGAGTCCCAGACCCCGGCCGTGGCGGCCACCAAGATCGAAGGACTCAAGACCCACTACGGCATCGAGGGACCGGGCGCCCGGTACTTCGAGCTCCACGGCGAGCTCGATGTCGAGCACTCGGCCGAGATGGCCCGCGCCATCGGGGTCGTGTGCAACGACGATGCCGACCTGGCGGAGGCCGAGGCCGGGGCCCGCGCCGGCGCGGCCGCCATCTGGAGGCTGCTGGACGGCGTCGCGCGGGTGCGTCAGGTCGCTTGACTCAGGCCACCTGACTCAAGCCCTTTTGGATCTGAACTCGCCGCTCGACCGGCATCCGACTGGGTGAGCCCATGCTCCATCGACTGCCAGCAACACGATGTCGCCACCGCGCTCGATCCACGAGTCGATGATGCGCGCCTCGGACGCGCGCTCCGGGGTCAGGAACGCCGGAACCACCTCGGGCGGGTGACGCGCGAGCAACCGTCCGGCGGCAAGCGGATAATCCGTATCGCCCAGCGGTTCGGCGGCTACGAGGCGGCCTCCATCGATGAGGAACATGCGGTCCTCGTGCGCGAGAACGATGCGGCGGGCGTCGAGCAACGAACGCAGCCGGATCGAGCGGACCAGGAAGCGATCGAGGAGCGCGCCGCGCTCCCGCACCTCGGCGGCTTCTTCGAAGCGCTCCGCTCGGGCGAGGGCGTGCATCTTGTCGGCGATCCTCGACGCCACCCGAGCCGGTGAACAGAGGATCGCCTCGACGGCCGCGCTGATCTCGTCCCGCTGGTCCGTGCGGAACGCGTCGATCAGCGTTCGCGCCACGGCGCTGGAAGCGAACGGACCCACGTACAGGGAACGGTCGTCGCCCGGTTTGCGCGCCATCGCCAACCGGGGCACGCGCTTGCGGATCTCGACCTTCAGGTACCAGGCCCCCTTCTTCTTGCCGCGGCGATTGTAGGGCGGTTGCTGCTGAGCGATGTAGCGGGCCTCGGCGACCTCGGCCTCGATCAGGCTCGCGTGGACCTCGTGCGACAAACCCTGCGTCTCCTTCAAGAGGCTGCGGATGCCGCTTCGAGGATCGCCGTAGAAGTACGAGCGAACGCGCGCCTTGAGGTCCGTGGCCTTTCCGACGTAGAGCGTGCGACCAGCCTCGTCGAGGAACCGGTACACGCCCGGCAGATTAGGGAGGTCATCGGCCAGCCGGATCTTGGGGAACGTCCCATCGATGCGGGCGGAGGTCATCGCCAGCAGATCTTCCAGCGTCGTGACTCCGAACCCGGCGACCCGTTCGATCAGGTGATGCAGGACATCGGTCGTCGCGAGAACGTCCGCGTACGCGCGGTGACATGGTTTGTGCGCGCACCGGAGGTGATGAGCCAGTGTCTCCAGCTTGTTGTTGTGCACCTCTCCCGACAGGATCCTTCTAGCCAGCGCGGCGGTGTCGACGACGCGATTGCCGATGCGTGGATAGTTGAGACGCGTTAGCGCGGCATCGAGGAATCCGACATCGAACCGTGCGTTGTGAGCGACGACCACGCTTCCCCCGAGGAACTCGAGGAAGTTGGGAAGTACCTGCTCGATCGCCGGCGCGGCGAGGAGCATGTCGTCCGAGATCCCGGTCAGGAGCCTGATGAACGCGGGAACCGGCTCGCCCGGGTCGATCAGGCTCTGAAAGGTCCCCATGACCTCGCCCTGCCGGACCTTGAGCGCGCCGATCTCGGTGATCTTCGAATCCCGCGGCGAGCCTCCCGTGGTCTCGAGGTCCACCACGCAGAAGGTCACCGAGTCGAGCGGGGTCCCGAGTTCTTCGAACGAACGCTGAGCGAGCATCCCTGGACGCATGCCCGAGACAGTAGCGAACATACGTTCGCCATAGCAAGCACCCCTTGGTCGAGAAAGCTGGTCCGCAAAATAGGATGCAGCGCATGGTTAGCGATACTCCGGCGCCTGCGCTCGTCACCGAGGACGCCTACGAGGCCCTGAGCGAGACGCTCGAGGTACTCCGGGACGACGCGGACGCCTCGCGGGCGCTGCTGGGGTTGGCTGCGGTCCTGACCGAGGTCCGGAGCGTGTCCGAAACCTTCGAGCTCGTGGTGCGGATGGTCCCCGAGATGCTCGAGGGAGATCGTTGTTTCGCGGCCACCTGGGACCGGACCCGGGACTGTTTCACGATCCACGCCCGGTGGGGCTACCCGCCCGAGCTGAGCCAGTTGGTCGACGACCTCGCCGCGGGCGGAGGGTTTCCGGTTCTTCGGAGCGCGCTTCTGGGGGAGAAGGCGCCCATCTTGGTCGAGGACGCGGCCAGCTTCCCGGTCCTGAAAGGCCAGGACCTGAGGCGCCGGCAGCTCGGCGCCTACATCGGGATCCCCTTGGCGAGGATGGGCGAGGAGTTGGGCGTCCTGGCCGTCGAATACGCCCGCCCTCGCACCTTCAACGTCAAAGAACAGACCATGGCTCACAGCATCGGGCGTCAGGTCAGCGCCGCGGTGGCCAACGCGCGGCGCTTCGCGCTGCTCCAGGAGCTCCGGACGCTGTCTCTGAGGCTCGGGCGCGTGATGAGGCTCGTGCCGGTGATCGAAGAGGTGACCGCCGGAGCGCAGCGTCTCCTCTCCGGGAACGGGGCCGGCCTGTACCTCGCGGAACCGACCCGCAGCGAGCTGATCCCCGCGTCGAGGCGGGGGGACGGCGCGACCGAAAACTTCGCCCGTATCCGGTTGTCGGAGGAGCCGTGGTCCGGCCTCGCGGAGGGCCGGACGATCCAGGTACCGGCATCGACGGGGCGGTTCCAGCCGAAGGGCGGTGACCCACTCTCGATCGTCGCGACCCCGGTCCTGGGTGCCGGCTCGCCGATCTTGGGAGCGATCCTCGTGTTCTTCGACCGTTCCGTGTCGCTGGGAAGCGATGAGATCGAAGCCATCGAGGTTCTTGCGGCGCAGAGCGCGATGGCCATCGAGAACGCTCAGCGCTTCGAGCGCCAGCTGCGCGTGGCGCGGAGCCTTCAGAGCGGGTTGCTGGCGACCGACGTGCGTGCGATCGAAGGGTGCGTCATCGGAATGGTCTACGAAGCGGCAGCGGAGGACGCTGAGGTCGGCGGGGACTTCTACGATGTGTTCGATCTTCCGGACGATCACGTCGGGGTCGTGGTGGGCGACGTGTCGGGCAAGGGGGCCGAAGCTGCGGCCCTCACGGCGCAGGCCAAGTACATGCTGCGCGCCTTCGCCAGCAGGAACCCGTCGCCATCGTCGGCCATGTTCCACCTCAACAACGCCCTCGAGCGGTCCTTGGACGAGGACCGTTTCGCGACCGCGTTGTTCGCGACGATCGATCCTGAGTCTCGTTCGGGACAGGTTTCCGTTGCCGGTCATCCGGCACCGCTCATCTTTCGCGCGGCCACGGGGCTGGTTGAGACGCTGTCACCTAGCGGTGGCCTCCTCGGAGCCTTCCCCGATGAGCAATTCGAACAGCAGGGTTTCTCCCTGGCGGAGGACGACGTCTTCATGGCGTGTACCGACGGTCTCCTCGAGGCGCGCAGAGGGAAAGACCTCTACGGACCTACTCGCCTCGAGGACGCCCTCGCTCGCCTGGCACCGCTCCACTCGGGGACCGATCTGGCGCGCGCCATCTACCAGGACGCGCTGGAGTTCGGAGCGGTGAGAGATGACACCGTGGTCTTCACGATCGCGTTCGAGGGAAGTAGCTGATGTATCTCTGCACCGCGTGCGGCAACAAGACCAGGTTCGATGTCTTCGAGACCAAGCGCACGCGCACCTTCCAGCACTATTCGCTGGGGGGTGAGATGAGCGTCGAAGAGGAGGAGATCCTCGAGGGCTCGGTCGAGAAGGTGGTTTGCAGGTGGTGTGGCTCGGACGGCTCGATCGTCGAGCAGACGACGACCTCCGACGACCGATGAGCGGTCCCCTCGAAGGCGTTCGGATCCTCGATCTGACCAGGTTGCTCCCCGGTGGTTACGCGACGCTGCTGCTGGCAGATCTCGGCGCCGACGTCGTCAAGGTGGAAGAGCCCGGCAAGGGCGATTACATCCGTTGGACCCCGCCCGTCGTCGGGGGCTTCTCTGCCGCGCACATCGCCCTCAACCGCAACAAGCGTTCGATGACCGTCAACCTCAAGTCGGACGAGGGCCGCGACCTGCTGCTGCGCTTGGTCGAGCACTTCGACATCGTGATCGAGTCCTTCAGACCCGGTGTGATGGATCGTCTCGGCACCGGTTACGACGTGCTCCGCGCACGCAACCCGAGGTTGATCTATTGCGCGATCACCGGTTACGGGCAGGACGGGCCTCGCTCTCGAACGGCCGGGCACGACGTCAACTACATCGGGTACGCCGGTCTTCTGTCGATCACCGGCCGAGAGGGTGGCCCTCCGGTCATCCCCGGCGTGCAGATCGGAGACCTCGCAGGCGGAGGGATGAGCGCGGTGATCGCGGTCCTCGCCGCGCTTCACCGGCGGGACCGGACCGGTGAGGGTGACTTCTGTGACATCTCGATGATGGACGGTGCGCTGTCGTGGCTCTCGATCCACGCGGGAGAGTTCGTCGCTACCGGTGAGGATCCGTCGTGGGAACGTATGCCCCTCTCGGGGAAGTACCCCTGTTACCGGATCTATCCGGCTGCCGACGGTTACCTGACGGTCGGAGCGTTGGAGCCTCAGTTCTGGAAGGCGTTGTGCGAGGCACTGGGCCGAACCGATCTGCTCGACGATGCGTTCGCGATGGGCGAGCGCCGGGATGAGGTCATCGCGGAGCTCGGGTCCCTGTTCGCGACCAGGTCCCGAGCCGAGTGGATGGAGGTGCTCGAGGGGCTCGACGTCTGCGTCGGACCCGTGAATGACTTCTCGGAGACGTTCGCCGACGAGCAGGTCGTGCATCGCTCGATGGTGGTGGGTGGCGAGGTCCCGGGGGCCGGCCCCTGGCGGCATATCGGCAACCCGATCCGCCTCAAGGAGGCCGCCGGTGCCACCTATCGGCTTCCGCCACCGGGGATGGGGGAGCATACCGACGAGGTGTTGTTGCAATGCGGACTGTCGCCCGAGGAGGTCGAAACCCTCAAGCGGCAGGGCGCGGTCTGATGTCGTTACCGAAGGACGTCGGGACGTCGCTCGTTCGCGGCGTCGGCGCGTTCATCCGTGCGGTGCCCCCGCAGGAACTGCCCCCGGCCCTTCGCAGGTTCCAGGGGTTCCGGCCTCAAACGTTGCTCAAGCATCAGGACACCCTGATCGGGGCGCTCGACGACGCCGATCTGCGGGCGAGGATCCTCGACTGGTTGAACGAGATGAAGCCGTCGCTGCCCAAGGACGACCTCGAGGCCCTCCAGATCGCGGCGCGCCGGGAGGACGGCTGGGAGCTGGAGCTGGCGACGCGCTCTACGCCCGCGGAGCCCCGGCCGCAGGCCGATCCCTCACAGCGCGCGGCGAGCGCGATCGACCGCGCGGCGAGTGCTATCGAGAAGGAGAAGGGGAAGGCGAGGCGCGCCCGCGAGGATCTGAAGCGGGCGAAGGAGGACGCCAGGAAAGAGAGCGACGCTCAGGCTGCCCAGATCACGGGTCTCAAGAAGGAGCTGGCCGAGGCCGCGATCCGCGACCGTGAGGCTCGAGGTGCCAACTCTGCGCTCGTGCGCGCCGCGGAAGCCGCCAAGGCGGACGCGGATCGTTCCGTTCGAAAGGCCGCGCGCTCCCTGGAGAAGGCCGAAGAGGACGCGGCCAAGGCCCGCGGCGAGTTGAAGGACGCGCGACGCGCGCTGACCACGGCTCTCAAGGACGGGGACCGGCTTGCCGCCCGGGTCGAGGCCCTCGAAGCGAGGCTGGAGCGGCTCGCCACGGTTCCCGCACACGCGGGTGAGCCGAAGAGGAAGGGCAACGCCCGCACCCAGCTGCCGGTGCCCAAGGGGAGGCTGCCTTCGGATCCACAGACGCTCGACGAGTGGCTGAGCGCCCCCGGCGTGCGCCTGCTGATCGATGGTTACAACGTGACCATGGCCAAGGGCGGCTTCGGCGACCTCAGGCTCGAAACGCAGCGTGAACGGCTGGTAACCGAGCTGACGACGTTGGTTGCGATGAAGCAGGTTCCCACGACGGTCGTCTTCGACGGCAAGGACGTGGGTCGCCACCCGGCCCGCGGGAAGAAGGGGGTGGTGAGGGTGCAGTATTCCAAGGGCGAGATAGCGGACGACCATCTCGTCGCTGTGGTGCAGAGATCGCCGGGAACCCCGGTCGTGGTGGTCACGAGCGATCGCGAGCTGAGTACTCGGGTGGAGGAACTCGGAGCCAACGTCGCGACCTCGCCGCAGCTCCTAGCCCTGATCCGTTAAAACTGGGATCTAGCCGGGGTCCCCGCTCCAAGGTCTGCGCCGCCTTCTGTAACCGGGATATTTGGGCGAGAAAAGCCTTGCCCTGGGCGGGATCTGGCATAATATCGAACGTATGTTCGCTATGACCGGAGCACAAGCAAAAGCACTTCTGGGACCGGTGAAACCCGCGGGGGAACTCAGCGCCACCGAGGCCCAGAGGCACGAGGCCCACCGGGCAAGGACCCTCGAGCGCCTCGATCTCGAGGACGAGATCACGACCCAACAGGCCGAGGTCAATGCCGGGACCGCCCGGCTCGTGTCGCTCTTGGGCAGACACCTCTCGAAAGACTTCTGGAAGGACCACGACGGGCTCACCTCCCCGGCTACGTTCCTCACCTGGAAGCTGGGACAGACCCCGGTTGAAGCCGCCCGCATCCTCGATGTCGCCACCAAGCTCGAAGACTTCTCTCTCATCAGAGAATCGTTCGCTACCGGCGAGCTGTCGTTCCCCCAGGTCAAGATCCTCGTATCGGTCGCCGAGCCGGCCACCGAGAAAGAGCTCGTCGAGCTCGCCCGCAACCTCTCGGG
>JAENWQ010000180.1 GCA_016649855.1 Actinomycetota bacterium
CCCTCGAGGATCTCGACCGCGCTCGTCACCTGATCGCCGAAGTCGATCCGCTTGTGGTCCTTCTTCGCCTTCGTGTACGCCTCGACCGCGGAGCAGAGCTCGATGCGCTTGGCGCCGGTATCCCGCATGTCTTCGCTGGTGTCGGTCGAAGCCAGCACCCGTTCGGCCGCCGCTCTGACCTCGGCCACGCCAAGGACGTGGTCGGCGAGCGACGACGCCAGCTGGAGCGTGGCGGCGACCAGCCCGGCCGAGCTCCTGAGCTCGAGTGATTCGAACGGCGGAAGCTCGTCGATGCAGGAACCCACCAGCTGCCACTGTTGCGCCTCGGTCAAGAGGCCGGACTCGGGCTCGACGCCAACGAGGAGGCCGTGCTCCCGGACCAGCGCGGCAGCGAACGCGTGATACGTCTGAACAGTGACCTCGCCGACCTTGTCCTCGGCGTCCTCCATGACCGCCAGGGACCTCCGCACGCGGCTCTCGAGTTCCTCGGCCGCCTTGTTGGTGAAGGTCAGCCCGAGGATCTGGGACGGGTCGAAACCCTTCGCTTCGATCGCCCACGCGATGCGAGCAGCCATGATCGCGGTCTTCCCCGATCCCGCGCCGGCCACGAGGAACGCCGGTTCGAGGGGATGAGCGATCGCCTTCCACTGCTCGTCGGTCGGCTCGTAACCCTTGAGCGCGGCAACGATCGCCTTCGATGCCTTCGGGGTCGGGGTCATCCGGTGAGCTCCTTACCTTCGGGCCACAGAGGACATAGCGGCTTGAACTTGCACCACCGGCAGTTGGCTTCCGGGTTCGGCCGGAAGTCCTCGGCCAGGGCGCCCTCGATCAGCCCGGGCAGTCGGTCGAGTGCTGCCTGCGCCTCCTCGGGGGTCTGACCACGCACCGAGACTTGACCTCGCGCGAAGTGCGCGGGGTAGACGAGCTGCATCGCGATCGGCTTGCCGTGCTGGGAGATCTCCTTCTCCGTTGTGGCGGCCAGGTAATAGATGCCGAGCTGAAGCGATTCGCGCGCGTCGTCGTAGTAGATGGGGTTGCGCGATGTCTTGTAGTCCTTGATGACCAGGCCGCCGGGCTTGCTGTCGACCCGGTCGATACGACCCCTGATCTTGTGACCGTCGAGGTCGACCGTGAACTCATGCTCCACCACCAGGGCCCCGCCCGGGTCGAGATAGTTGATGTAGCGGTCAAGGATCACGTAACCGTCGCGCTTGAACTGCCGGGCGATCACCTTGTTGGGGAACACATCCTCCTTGAAGAGCTCCTCGTAGCGGGCCATCACCATGTCGCGGTTGGTCAGCCGGATACGACCCTGGGCGATCTGGGCCTCGTTCGGTTCGCTGCGCTCGCAGTCCTCGAAGATCTGATGTATCCAGGTGCCGAACGCCATGTTGTGTGAGCTGTCCGGGTCGAGCCCGAGGACCACCGAAAACAGGTACTGCAGCCCGCAGTTGTCGTAGTTCGAGATGCGCGAATAGCTGGTGAGCATCTTGTCGGCGGGGAGGTCGTCCTTCGGGCGCCGGCTCTGCTCGCGGATCGTCACGTCACCTTCGGTCCAGTCCCAGCGCCACCACCATTCGTTGGGGTGCGCGGAGGCGCACGACGGATCGACCGCGCACGCGTGTGCCACCGCGATCAGGGCGGCGACTCGTTCGTTGTTCGGAGCGGTCACGTCGGAGAGAACCTTCCGGAACCGGCTGGCCGCCTCGGCAAGGGTCAACGGCGCGGCGCGCTCGACCTGCTCGGTCTCGGGCACGACCCCGGTCAGCTCTTCGAGGAACCGGCTGGGCGCACCGCGTCTCGTCGGACCGGGAGAGGTCGAGATGATGCAGTGCTTCGATGCTCGGGTGATCGCGACGTAGAAGACCCTGCGGTCCTCGGCCTCGTTCTTGCGCGCGCGCTCGACGGGACTGTCTTCGTCGAGGAAGTACGGGTCGAACAGCCCGCGCGCCCTGCGGCCCTTGGGGATGGCGCCTTCGATGCACCCGCACACCCCGACCACCGACCATTGTCTGCCCTTGGCCGAATGGAACGACAGCACCTGGACCCCACCGCGCCGCCGTTCGGGAGGGAGCCACGGGTCGGAACCGAAGTCGGCGCGCCCGATCGCCTCGAGATACTCCTCGAGCGTGGCCCGCCCCCTCCGGCGTTCGACGAAGCGACCGAGCGCCCGGGCAAAGGCGGCGAGGGCCTCGATCTCGCGCGCCGCAGCCTGATCCTTGGCCGCGTTCTCTTCGAGCGTCCGGTAGTAGGGGGCCTTCGCCCACACCTCCCAGAATGCCTGGTCGGCCCGCGCTCCCCCATAGGTGCGCACCAGGTTCGCAAGGATCCTGATGGGCTCGACCAGCGGGACGGCCTCAGCATCGAGATCGCCGGGCGGAACCGAGAACAGCTCCTTCAGCGTGACCCCGGCGAGCCTCGCGGCGCGCTCGAGCTCCCGGATCTGCCGGTCTTCGAGCCCGGCGAGCGGGGACCTCAGCAGATCACCGAGCGCGTCGTCTTCGTCGAAGATCGCGTAGCGCGCGAGGCTGCGGAAGGCGTGCACCGAAGGCTCGTGTTCGAGCGGTCGATCCGGCACGGCAACCTGATAGGGAACCTCGACGGCGTCGAGCGCGCGTTCGAGCGACGGCAGCATCGCCGCTGGGGATGTCAGCAGCACGGCCATATCCTCGTACGGGACCTTGTCTTCGAGATGGGCGCGCCTGAGCGCGCGGGAGATCGCATCGACCTCCGCGGCGAGGCTGGCGTAGGCCTTCACGTCGACGGATGTTTCGCCCCGGAACGTCGCCGGCCGGTGCGCGGCTGGCCCGGTGCGGGATACGAACCCGGTCGCGAGAGCCCCGAGGTCACCGCCGAGACGGTATGAGGTCGACAGCACAACGGTCTCAAGGGGGCCAAGCTCATCGGCGGCGTGCCCGAGCCACGTGGGGTCGGCGCCGCGGAACGCCTCGATCGCGGAGTCCGGATCGGCCGCGACCACCAGCGATCCTTCGGCACCAGCACCGCCGTCGGCGAAACCGGTAAGGAAGCGCAACATCCGCTGCTGTACCAGGGAGAGTTCCTGACCATCGTCCACCAGCACATGCGTGAAACGCCCCCTGAGCGCGTCGCGCACATCGTCGTAGTCCGCGATCAACGACGTGGCCTCGGACAAGAGCGTCGGGTAATCGATGCGAGCGCTGCTGCGCAACCGGTTCAGCTGCTTGCGATAGAAGGACACGATCTCGCCGAACTCGGGCTTCAGCTCGACCAGCCGTCTCAGCTCCGCGTCCGACAGCGCGCGCTGTCCCGCGCGGATGCAGAAGTCGACGACCTCGTCGGCGAACCCCGGCGATGACAGCAGGCCCTTGTAGTTCGGCCAGTTGACCGGGTTCTCGGCCCGCAGCGCGTCGCGGATGTCGCCCCACTGCTCGGGGCTCGTGAGCAGCACCGGAGGTTCGGGATAGCCGAGCTTCTTGTAGTGCCGGCCGACGAGGTGGTTGGCGAGGCCGTGCCACGTGTAGACCGGGACCTCGACCACGGCCATCCCCTCGTCCATGAGGAGCCGTTCGGTGAGAACGTTCTGCAGCTCGATCTTCTGGGACCGGTTGGCGACGAGGAAGAGGATCCGGTCGGGGGAGCATCCGCCCGTGGTGGCGAGCTTGATGAAGCGCTCGACCAGCACGGTGGTCTTGCCGGTCCCGGGCCCCCCCAGCGCCAGTAGCGGTCCTTCGCCATGCGACACGACCCGCTCCTGAGCCTCATCGAGGTTCAGGTGGGAGGCCGGATCAGTAGCTGTGGGAGCCATGACTCACAACCTAACGGAGGGGTGAGACAGGATCAGCCGACGACGCTCCCGGGGTATGCCCGCTTGGTCTGCCTCCGCCACCCTCCCCTCTAAGGGAGATATTGCTCTACGAGGCGGATGACCACTCCGCCGCGTTCGACCAGCCAGTAGGGAGAAACACGGATCCGCCCGGCTCAATCTCGCCGTCCTCCGCCGCCGCGGCGTTCGCGTCCTCACCTACGGACCACTCCGCAGGATCGAAGAACAACCCGCGACGACCATCGACGCCGGTGATGACCCCGAAGCTCACCGTCTGGTCCCCTACCAAGCGCTCATCCGACAGTTGGGACACGCACGACTGCTGCTCTCGCCATCGCTCTTCCGCCTTCTTCAGTCGTCCTCGCTGCCGTTCCACTCGACTCTGCAAGTCGGCTGTCTCGCGCGAAGCCCGATCCCGTTCCGTCTGTCCTTGCTCGATCTGACCTTGCGCCAGATCCAGTTGCGCCTCGAGGTCTGTAACCCGTGATCGCTGCTGCCAAACCACGACTCCCCCAGCCGCCACCAGGAGAGCGATCCCCACCACGACGATCGCCAGGCCTCCTCGTTTCACGGCAGTTGTGTCCCTGGAGTCGGTTCAACCTCCGGGTAGACCGACAGATCGACCACGACCCGGTCGCCAACGGGCTCGTCCAGCTCCAGTTCGTATTCAGTCGGGGCCGTACCGATGCAGTTGTAGAAGACGCCTTCCCCGCCATCCAGAGACGGGGCCGTGAGGATCACTCCGATCCGCCCCTCGTCGTAGGTGGTGATCGCTTCGATGAGCCCCTCGATCTCTCGCCCGCTCGAGCACTCGACCTCGCTGACCAGCAGATCCAGGGTCGTAGCTCGGGGACTGGGTGGATAGGCACCCTTCGAGAACACCCACCGGAGCACACTCTTGTCGCCCACACCAACCTGCAGGCGCGGGACGCACTCACCCCAGCCGACCGGCTCCCAGACCCCATTCTTGTTCTCGAAGGTCGCCGATGCGTAGCGGTCGTTGTAGGGGGCGAGCACGGTCGCCTTGTCCGCGTCCTGAGCGAGGGCTATCCACCCGTCATCAGGTAGGAACGACCCGTCGATGGTCTCACGCAGCTGATCGATCGCCTCGAGAATCTCGTTCGAAGGCGTTTCCTTGTTAGGGATGTCCTGCGGAGCAAAGGTCGGGGAATCGGAACCCCCACAGCCGTACTCCAGTCCCCCGATGTCCAGACTCTCATTGAGTGGAGTCTGACGCTCTGGCTCCTCTCCGCACCCAGAAAGAATCAGAAAGCAGCAAGTCAGCACCAAGACTGATGTCTTCATCGGTTCTTAGACCCTATTCCTCAGTACAAGGTCTTCGTGGGCTGACCGCAATTCCTGATGTTCAACATCGGGCACCTCGACCG
>JAENWQ010000223.1 GCA_016649855.1 Actinomycetota bacterium
GCCGGGACCCGTTTGGCGACCTCGACCGCTGCCTTGAGCAGACGATGGCGGTGCACCTGGTCGGGCCACACGTACGAGGCAAGCGTGAGGTACCCGTCGCCGGTGGCCGGATCGAGCGGGTGTTCGTCACAGCCGGCCCGTTCGACGACCTCGACCTCGACGTCGAACGGGAGTGGTAGTTCGGAGTTGTAGTCGCACAACCTGACGGGCGAAGTGGGATCTCCCCACGTCTTCCCGCGTGCTTCGTAGAGGAAGTGATCCCATCTGAGGTTGAGTCCTGCCGACGTCCCCAGCTCGAGCGTCCTGAGTGGCCTTCCGGTAACCCGGGCAACCTCCAGGAAGCCTCCGACCAGAGCCCCCGCCCGGCCGACCTCGTTCGTCTGCACCGGTCGCAGCACCAGTTCTCGCAAACGGTCCGCGTTGTCCTCGACGACCGCCAGGAACGCATCCCAGATCCCAGGCCTCCTGCCATCCCCTCCCACCGATGGATAGAAGGGTTCGAGTGCGGGAGCGACACCACTAAGGACGAGCCGGTGAACCGCACCGACGAAACGAAGGGCGCGCGCGGAGCCCAACGGGTCCTCCTCGCGTCCTTCGAGGACCCTCCATACCCGGCCGCCCGCCTCGACGTCCTCCGCCGCCCGCTCCAGGATCAGCTCGTAGAGGGGGGACCCAAGCGACGCACACGAGCGCGCCTGACGACGGAGTTTGTAAGCAAGGCGAGAGCGGGCGTCGTCCATCCGGTAAGGATATTGAGTCCGGTAATCTAGACGCATGACGACTACTGAAACCACCTCAGCGCGCGCCGAAGACATCACCTGGGATCTCGAACCTCTTGTCTTCGACAAGGGCACCGACGGAGTGGACGACCTGATGGCACGAGCCGATTCGCTCGCCGAGGAACTGAAGTCGGCCCACGGCCGGGTCGCGTCCTTCGGCCCCGAAGACCTCAAGTCGTTCATGACGACGAGCGCCGAGCTGGCCGACCTGGTCGGACGGGCGGGATCGTACGCGTCGCTTCGGTTCGCGGCCGACATGACCGACCCGGCACACGGGGCGCTGATGCAATCGGTCGAGGAGCGGACGACTCAGGTCGCTACCAAGCTTCTCTTCTTCGAGCTCGAGTGGGCCGCCCTTGAAGAGGAGCAGGCCGAGAAGCTGCTGGCGGGCGACGACCTCGACTTCTGCCGTCACTACCTGCGGTCCGTGAGGCGCTACCGCGACTACCTCCTAACCGAACCCGAAGAAAAGATCCTGACCGAGAAATCGGTCACCGGTACGTCGGCCTGGAACCGTTTGTTCAGCGAGCTGTCCTCGGCGATCGTGGTCAAGATAGACGGTGAGGAGAAGCCCCTCGAGGAAGGGCTCAGCATGTTGAGCTCGCCCGACCGCGAGGTTCGCCGCAAGGCCGCCGACGCCGTCACCGCAGGATTGGAACCGGGACTCAAGACGCGCGGGTACGTGTTCAACACGCTGCTGCACGACAAGGCAACCAACGACCGTCTGCGTGGCTACGAGCACTGGCTGAGATCCCGCAACCTCTCGAACGAGGCCTCGGATGAGTCGGTCGAGGCCCTCGTCTCCGCGGTGCGGGGCCGCTACGACATCGCCCAGCGCTGGTACCGCCTCAAGGCGAAGCTGATCGGCGTGGACGTCCTCGCCGACTACGATCGCAACGCCTCGTTGGACGCCACCGACGAGACCGTCGAGTGGCCCCGCGCCAAGGAGATCGTTCTCGACGGTTACCGCTCGTTCTCGGACGAGCTTGCCGACCTGTGCGAAGAGTTCTTCGACGACCGTTGGATCGATGCGCCGGTGAGGCCGGGGAAACGCCCCGGTGCGTTCTGCTCCTACACGGTGCCGTCGCACCACCCGTATGTCTTCCTCAACTACACGTCACGACGACGCGACGTTCTGACGCTGGCGCACGAGCTCGGCCACGGTGTGCACGCCGCGCTTGCCAGGCCGCAGGGCCCCTTCCACCAGTCGACCCCGCTGACGCTCGCTGAGACGGCATCGGTCTTCGGCGAAACGGTGATCTTCGGGAGGCTCCTCGGGATGACCGACGATCCCGAATCGAGGCTCTCCCTCCTTGCCGAGAACGTCGAGGGTGCGATCGCTACCGTGTTCCGACAGGTCTCGATGAACCGCTTCGAGAACCTCGTCCACAACGCCCGCCGCTCCGAGGGTGAACTCTCGATCGAACGCTTCGGTGATCTGTGGGAGGAGAGCCAGCGCGAGATGTTCGCCGATACGATCCAGATCACGCCGGGCTACCGCAACTGGTGGTCCTACGTCCCTCACTTCATCGGGGTCCCCGGCTACGTCTACGCGTATGCCTACGGTCAGCTGCTCGCCCTCAGCGTCTACAAGCAGTACGAGGAGCGAGGGGCCGACTTCGTCCCGTCGTACCTCGAGCTGCTGTCTGCGGGCGGCTCGATGCCCCCGGAGGAGCTCGGGAAGATCGTCGACGTCGACCTGACCGATCCCGGGTTCTGGGACGGCGGCCTCGCGATCATCGAGAAGGACCTCCGCCTCGCCGAGGACGCCGCGAAGGAGGCTCGCGGGATCACCCTCGACTGACGACGTAGTAACGAACCATGCGCCGTACGTTCCGGGCTCGGTGGCGGGCTATTCGCAGTTCACGGGGGACTCGATGCCCGTGCAGGTATCGATCCCATCCCCGCCGTCTCCCGAATCATCGCCCGCTCCCCCACCCAATCGGTCGTCCCCTTCCCTACCTTCGAGGGCGTCATCGCCGGAACCTGCGATGAGGACGTTCGATCCGGCGTCCCCAACGAGGGTGTCGTCACCTCCACAGCTGGTTGCGTTCTCGAGCGAATCCAGGGTCACGTCGGCATCCTCGTTGCCGTGCATGCTCGTCGAAGCTTGGCCCTGCGTGAGGTCCACCTCTGCGTCATAGCCCGTCCCCGCGTACGGACCGCAGAAAGAAAGCTCATCGGTACCTGCTCCACCGTGAACCTCATTGGTTCCGGAGATCAGGTTGATGAGGTCGTCGCCATCCCCGCCATCGAAGTAAGCACCTCCGTCCTGACCTCCGACGAGCGTGTCGTCGCCACCACGTCCGATGAGCCGCGCTGCTCCGTCGTATACGCCGACGTGCAGAACGTTGGCGCGGTCGTCGCCCCTGATGACGTCGCCCCAACTCGTCCCGTAGACATCCTCCATCGTTCCGAGCGCGATCGAGTCCCGGCCGCCCCCAACGATCCGGGCGTAGCCGGCGGCGAGGTCAACGTGGGCCGGTCCAAGTCCCTTCGGCTCCAAGTCCGAACCCTGTTGGAAGGAAAGAAGAAGCAGGTCCTGTCCGTGACCGCCGTTCAGGCTGTCATCACCTTTGTCGTTCCCCGCGTCGAACCGGTCGTCGCCGACTTGTCCGAAGATGCGGTCTTCACCGCGACCGCCGCGCACAGTGTCGTCCCCGCGTCCGCCGCAGATGATGTCGTTTCCACCCTTACCGTCGATCGGATCGTTACCGCCGCGCCCAACGATCACGTCGTCCTTAGGAGTGCCAATGAGGTAGTTCGCTCCTCTCGTACCGATGAAGGGAACGCAAACGCATATCACTTGACACCTTCGGTCCGAAAGGGCGATCGGCCCCCGAAGACCGGGAATTGACGTTGGAGTCATCGAGTGGGATGCGGAGTCTGATCTCGACCTGCCAGCCCTGGACGCGGACC